>JAKAMM010000199.1 GCA_021812905.1 Chloroflexota bacterium
GCGACCCCTCCTCCGCCGCCACCATTAACTACAACGACTTTTTGCTTAGGCGCAGTTCCGCCGAGTAACAATTTTTGTCCAGGTACCAACTGAGGCTGGGTAACAACTGTAGTGTTCACAGTCGAAGTCTGGGGAGGAACGATCATCTCCCCAGTAACACTTGCGTTCTTTTTTTGTGGTCCTGAAAACAAGCTCCAAAGACCTAATGTGATAGCAATGGCTATCGAGGAAATGATCATTTGGATATCGGTCCAGCTTTTGGGTACCGATTTATTTTGCATATCAACCTCCAAAGCGGCTAATCGTCGCCGCCCCCATTGTCACCGCCATCATAATGATCACCACCACCGCTAGCAGGATGTGGGGGAGGAGCGACATTACCGCCGCCACCCCCGCCGCCATTGGCGTAAATGGTAATAGGCGCGGGAGGAGGGGTAGCTTTAAGTACTTGACCATCCAGGCCGACATATACTATATCGCCCGAACTAAAAGTGATTTTATAAGCTTGCACGCCTTTCAAGTCAGTCAATTCGATCGAATATAAATCGGTACGTTTTATATATTGAGATGCGATTGTTTCCGCATCCTGGACATTGACAACGCTGGCAGTGGGTGTGACTGCAACCGACGATGCCGCCGGTTGAGAAGTGGAAGATAACAGCAACTTTGAACTTGAAATCCCGTTGTACGCTGAGACTACTCCAGCCAGCATCGCCAGCACGAATGCTGTTAGTGCAGCCGAAATGAACATCGTATTTTTTCGCATAAAACTCTCCTTTTGACTAAACTTCGAATGCTAAATCCTTATACAGCTACCAAGTCGCAAAGAATACCAAAAAGTTACGCGTCTAATCTGGCCTTCCAAAAAGAAGAAAAGAAGCGAAATTACCTTTATCAGCGATTATATATAATATATAATTGATCTCGAACTAAGAACCCATGCCTACTAAAGATGCAATTTCCATCCACCGTAAGCCAATGAAACAGGACATCTTTGAATTTGTCCACGAGCGCATCATCGCGGGACAATACGCCCCGGGCGAATGGCTGCGCCAGGATGTTATCGCCTCGCAATTGGGCGTGAGCATGACTCCCGTGCGTGAAGCACTGGATTTGCTCGTCTCAGCAGGACTCGCAGAACGAGTCCCCTATCGAGGCGTGCGCGTCCTGCAGCCATCTGACGATGAGATCGTGGATTCCTATGGAATGCGGCTGCTTCTCGAAAGCGCAGCCGCTTATACCGCGGCGATAAATATTTCGCCAGGGCAACTGACAAAGCTGGGCGACCTGCTCGAAGAGAGCAAATCGCTGGTGGAATTAAGAGACATGTCGCGCGCACGAGCCTTGAACCGCGAACTGCATACCACCATAGTTGCAGCCTCTGGAAATACGCTGCTCTGCAAAATATACGTTACGGTGCTCAACACATTCCCCGATTGGATGCTTTACGAATATATGTTCCGCCATCCCGAACTCCTTGACGAAAGCATCCAAAACGAATACAAAGAACACCGCGCCATAGTTGATGCGCTTGCCGCGCATGACCCAGCTCTATCGATGCAGAAGACCATTGAACACATTACAAACCGCAGCAATGAATTGGAAACTTACCTTGGAGTTCCAACAGGAACAATCACAGCAAAAGAATTTCAGATATTGCCTTTGCTTACAAATTACATAAAACCATAAAACCTAAATCGTTAGAGGAGTTTCCATGAGCGTAGAACTTTACAAGAAGATGGCCCAAAGCATTATTGACGGCGACTCCGACGCGTCCACGGCTCTGGCAAAAGAAGCCATCGCACTGGGACCCCACCCGTTGGAGGCGATCACGAAAGGCTTTGTCACTGGCGTCAACACCGTCGGTGACGCCTTCGGGCGCGGCGAGGCATCTCTTCCCGAACTTGTTATGGCGGGAGAAGCCATGAAAGCCGCGGTTGCAATCCTTGACCCGGAATTGAAAAAACTTGACACCGAGCGAAGAATGCTCGGCAAAGTGGTGATCGCAACTGTGGAGGGCAACATTCACGAGATCGGAAAATCACTGGTTGCCACCATGTTGGGCGCATCTGGCTTCGAAGTATATGATCTGGGTGTGGATGCCCTATCAGACAGTTCCTCGGAAAGGCGCTTGAAGTCAATGCCGATATCATCGCGATGAGCGCATTATTGACAACGACGATGATCCGGCAAAGAGAAGTGATTGAAGAGTTGAAAAAAGAAGGTTTGCGCAGCCGGTTCAAAGTCATGATGGGAGGCGCGCCGATCACGCGCGATTGGGTCCAGAAAATTGGTGCGGACGGATATTCAGAAGATGCTGTCGGCGCAGTTGTAATCGCAAAACAATTACTCGGTGTAGGGTAATATTCCAAAATTAAATTAATAGAGGTATAAGATGCTTAAACAGTCCTATCATATTCAGGAAGATATCATCGAATGGCGGCGCGACTTTCACACACATCCCGAATTGGGATTCAAAGAAATTCGCACGTCGGGAAAAGTAGCCGAAGAGTTGGAAAAGCTTGGGTACCGCGTCCGCCGCAACGTTGGAAAGACCGGCGTAGTCGCGGACCTCGGTAGCGAGGGCGGTCCTTGCATCGCCATCCGCGCCGACATGGACGCATTGCCAATCCTTGAAGCAAATGATGTTCCGTATAAATCACAAAATGATGGCACGATGCACGCCTGCGGACATGACAGCCACACCGCGATGCTGCTGGGCGTGGCAACCCTGCTTGTCAAGGAAAAATTCCCCGGCAAGGTGCGTTTGTTGTTCCAGCCTTCGGAAGAAGCGGGCGATGAAGAAGGCATCAGCGGCGCTCCGCGCATGATCGAAGACGGCGCGATGGAGGGCGTGAACATGGTGCTCGCGTTGCACGTCGATCCCGCCACGCCGGTCGGAACGATTCGCATCGGCGACGGGCCATCGTCCGGCGGCGCTGACTCATGGTACGGTCGCATCTTCGGCAAAGGCGGACACGGCGCGATGCCACACGAAGCCATTGATCCGTTCTACATCACATCGCATGTCATGATGGCATTGAACGCCATCATCTCGCGGCGGATCGATCCATTCCATCCAGCTGTTATCAGCGTTGGCACATTGAATGGCGGCTTCACACAAAATGTCATCCCTGCGCACGTGGATATTTCCGGCACACTTCGATACACCGAAATGAAGGCCCAGAAGAAAATCCACGAAGAGATCACGCGCGCTTTTGAATTATCAAATGTTCTCGGCGGCAGTTATGAACTGAAATTTGAAATCGGCGCACCGCCAATGATGAATCACACTGACGCGGCAAATCTGATCGAGGCCGCGGCCGTTGACTTGCTTGGCAGGGATCACGTTCTGCCTCCGCTAAGAACTTTAGGCGCGGAGGATTTCGGCGCGTTCTCGCAGATGGTTCCCGGTGCGATGTTTACGCTCGGAACACTCATCGAAGGCGACGAGCGCTACCTTCACCATCCACGCCTCGATCTAGACGAAAGAGCTTTGCCAATCGGGACGGCGGTCCTCGCTGAAAGCGCGTTAAGATTCTTGAGAAATGGCAAATAAATATACTGTCATCTTGCAACCCTCCGGGCGGCGCGGCGAAGTAGCGGAGGGAACGAGTCTGCGCGCGGCATCGTGTGAACTTGGCGTTGACATCAAGTCCATTTGCGCGAAAAACGCCACCTGCGGCAAGTGTAAAATACTGATTGAAGAAGGCACGTTCGAGCGTTACGGCATCACATCCAAGCGCAAGAATTTATCGCCGGTTTCGCCGGAGGAAGCGGCATACTTTTCACGGCATCCTAAAATGCTGGCAAAAAATGGATGGGAAGTCGGGCAGGTGCGCCTTTCATGCCAGGCCAAAGTACGCGGCGATCTGCTGATCAACATTCCGGAAGAAAGTTTGGGAAATAAACAGATCGTCCGCAAATCAGCGACCGAGCGCGTGATTGAGATCAAGCCTTCCTTCCGAAAATATCTGGTCGAACTGATGCCGCCGACTCTTTCCAACCCGAAAGCGGATTGGGAAAGACTAGCCAACGGACTCGCCACCTCAATCGGACTCGTGCGACAAGGCGAATCTAATTTGCCGCGCGCCAAAGATTTGACGATTGATTACGCCTGCCTGCAAACGCTCGCCACAACTTTGCGCGACGCAAAATGGCGGGTGACGGTTTCTGTTTGGCAGGATAAGGAAGTTGTCCGCGTGGAACCGGGCTACTCTGAAAATCTTTTTGGCGCGGCGGTGGACATCGGCTCGACAACCATCGCGCTTTATTTATGCAATCTTGAGAACGGCGAAATCCTCGCGGCAGAATCAGAAATGAATCCGCAAATTGTGTACGGCGAAGATGTGATGTCGCGCATCCAATACACGATG
>JAKAMM010000200.1 GCA_021812905.1 Chloroflexota bacterium
AATGTGCAGAATAAAAAAATAATGTGACAGGATAATAGCATGGCTAGTGTCTTCCGTCAATTACCCAAAATGGTTATATAATTCACCCATGGCAATCGACCGTTTCGGGCGCAATATTCATTATTTGCGCATCAGTCTCACCGACCACTGTAACTTGCGCTGCATCTATTGCATGACCGAGGATCAGACCTTTCGTCCGAACCCGGAGTTGATGCAAGACGACGAGATTCTCCTGCTGACGCGCCTGTTCGCCAGTTTGGGATTCGACAAGATCCGGCTGACGGGCGGCGAACCGACCGTGCGCGCTCATGTCGTGGACCTGGTGCGGGGTATCGCTTCGACGGAGGGCATCCGCTCCGTTTCCATGACCACGAACGGAATCCTGCTCAAGAAGCTGGCCCAACCTTTGGCCGACGCCGGACTCCAGCGCGTCAACGTCAGCATCGATACTCTTGATCCCAAGAAATTCCACCGCCTCACCCGTTGGGGAAAACTCGCAGATGTTTGGGAAGGCGTTCTCGCCGCCGAGCAGGCCGGACTGACGCCGATCAAACTCAACGCGGTCGTCGTCAAAGGTTATAACGAAGATGATGTGGTCGACCTAGCGCGCCTGACCCTCGACCATCCCTGGCAGATCCGTTTCATTGAGATGATGCCTTTCGCGGACGTGACCGATGTGCAGACCAGCCAGGTGATTACTGCCGCGGAAATCCAGGAACGCATTGAAGATTCGCTCGGCGATATGCAGGTTTCAAACAACGGCAGACTTGATGGCGAAGCGCGGGTCTTTCATTTGCCCGGCGCGCAAGGCGATGTGGGTTTTATTTCATCGGTCACACATCCTTTTTGCGATGCATGCACGCGCGCACGTCTCACTGCAGATGGACGTCTGCGCTTGTGTCTGCTTCGTGAAAAAGAAGTGGATTTGCTCACTCCCTTGCGCGCCGGCGCTTCGCCGGATGAGCTGCGGCAGTTGCTGCTCGATGGTGTCTGGCACAAGCCGTGGGGACATGGCCTTGCCGATGGCGTCATTCCGCTTAATCGAGCCATGAATGAAATCGGAGGATAGAATTTTCGCATGACCAACATTAAAGCCATCTTGTTCGACCTCGACGGAACACTTCGTCATAACCTCCCCTCTGGCGGGGAGGTTTTTGCGGATTACGCCGCCCAGCTTGGTTTATCCATCAATGATGAAGATCGGCTGCGCGCCATCCGCTGGGAAAATTTTTACTGGGCCAATTCCATGGATCTCAAGGCCGATAAACAGATCTATGTAACCGAGCCTGATTTTTGGAATCATTATGCTCATCGCCAGTTGGTCGCATTGGGGGCGTCCAGCGAACAGGTAGAAACTCTTGCGCCGAGAGTTTCCGGATATATGGAAGAATCTTATCGACCGCAAAGCATTGTGCCCGAAGGTGCCCTGTGCGTGCTGGCCCTTCTTCAACAGGCCGGCTTCATCATGGCAGTTGTTTCAAACCGCGAGAAACCCTATCAACACGAAATCGAAAACCTGGGTCTGTCATCATTTTTTAGTTTTTCACTCGCAGCGGGCGAAGTCAATTCGTTCAAACCTGACCGCGAGATATTCATCCACGCCTGCGAACGTGCGGACGTAAAACCGTCTGGTGCGGTATACGTCGGCGATAATTATTTTGCAGATGTGGTCGGTGCGCGTCACGCTGGACTTCAACCGGTTCTCTACGACCCGCGCCGGGTCTTCCCTGATGCCGAGTGCCCGGTTATCGAATCGTTTGACCCGTTGCTTTCTGTTATCAAAACCCTGTAAAATGTCTGTGGCAGGGGCACAGCGCCTCTGCATTCATCGAAAGGAAATACCATGGCTTGGGAACGAAAAATAATGCGCACCGTACGCGTCCGCAACGATCAGACGACCGGCTTGTTGGCGCGTCTTTTGTCAGCCATTTCGGATTCGGGAGGCACGGTCGGTGATATAGATCTGATGACTGAGACATCCCGCTCTGTAGTCCGCGATATTACGATCTATGCTGATGACACCGAACATATTGACAAGGTCGTCAAAGCAATGGCGGCCAATCCCGGCACCAAGATCCTGCAAGTCCGTGACGAGGTGCTGGAGCTTCATCAAAAGGGCAAGATCGCCATCCGCTCGCGTTTCCCGATTGATTCAATGGCGACCCTGCGGCTGGTCTATACACCTGGCGTGGCGGAAGTATGTCTCAAGATTGCCAAAGACCCTTCGATGGCGCGCTTGTATACCAGCACGAGTCACATGGTCGCCATCGTAACTGACGGGACGGCCGTGCTCGGCCTCGGCGACATCGGTCCGCTGGCGGCGATGCCCGTGATGGAAGGCAAAGCCATGTTGATGGAAACATTGGTCGGGCTTTCGGGGATTCCGATTTTGCTGAACACCAAGGATCCCGAAGAAATCATTGCAACGGTTGCCCACATTGCTCCAACATTCGCCGCAATCCAACTTGAAGATATTTCCGCACCGCGTTGTTTTGAGATCGAAGAGCGTTTGCAGAAGATGCTCGATATTCCGGTCATGCACGACGATCAGCATGGCACGGCAGTGGTTGCAACGGCGGCCTTGACGAATGCCTGCCGTCAAACCAACACCGATATGAAGAAAATGGTCATCGGGCAGATCGGCTTGGGCGCGGCGGGTTATGCGATTGCAAAAATGTTGATGCGCCTGACGGGCAACGCAGTGTTGGGCACAGATTTGTCAGCAGAGGCGATCAAGCATTTCGAAGCGGTGGGCGGTAAAGGGTCCAGCCTGAACGAGATCATGGACAAGTGCGATATTGTGATCGCCACGACGGGTGTGGAGGGCCTTATCAAGCCTGAGATGGTCCGTAAAGGTCAGATCATTTTGGCGCTGTCGAATCCAAACGCTGAGATCGATCCAGATCTAGCTTTGGCGCGCGGGGCGGCATTTGCAGCGGATGGCAAAATGGTCAACAATGTGCTGGGTTTTCCCGGCATCTTTCGCGGAGCGGTGGATGCCAATGCAACGCATATCACGCATGAGATGCTGGTGGCCGCCGCGCAAACGATTGCGGATATGACCCCGCCCGGCGAGCTGGTGCCCAGTCCGTTGGATAAGGCAGTGCATCGCGCCGTGGCGCGCGCAGTGGCAACGACGGCCATCGCACAAGGCGTTGCCCGCGCGGATTATGTGCCGTATGCGGAAGAGTAGAAGATGGATATTAGATGATGAAGCATGATTACCGCCGAACTTAAGGATTCAACCACGGATTATACGGATGAGCACGGATTTGAAAATAAACCACCAGCAGTAGTATGTTTGATGAGTAATTCAACATAGTCATGGCTTTGACAAGCACCGGTGTTGGGTTCATCGGCTGGACGATACATTCGTCTGCGCCCGCGGTACTATGGGTTTTTCTCTGCGTTCCCCGTGCCTGAGTGGTGTGCTTCGCGTTCTTCGCGGTGGGGAAAAGATAAGGATTGAAGTTCTACATGGACTTTATGAAAGCCCTGTCCGCCCGAAAGGGTGGGCTGAAACGAAATTAAAAATCGGCTATACTAGATATATCCACACAAGGAGAAACCATGAATCTACGCTGTATGTACTGTCAAACTCCTTTTACCCTGAGCATGAATGAAAAAATTGGAGCGCTGCGGCTGATGCACACGGAAAATATGCACCACTATGACGCGGTTTGCCCGCGCTGCCGCCGCGCCAATTCCGTTTCACGCGAGCGTTTGGAGATGTTCACACCCGGATGGCAGCAGGCTATCGCCGCCCCGGCGCCGGTCCCGCAGACGGAGACGCCTCCAGCCGCGCCAGCTCCGGCCGCGCCAAAAGGCGAGCTGACTCCTGCGCCTGTTGCTTCGCATTCAAAACAGAGACATGCGCCGGCTGCAAAGAAAGCCGAGCAGAGGCCCCCGGCCAAATCAGCCGCCAAGCCGAAGGCGAAAGCCAAACCGGTTGGGAAGCCGAAGGCGCAAGCCAAATCTTCCGCTACGAAGAGCAAACCTTCCAAGTCAAAGCCGGTTGCAAAGAAATCCACGGCCAAAGCAAAAAAGAAGTAACAGCTGCTACATGTCCATTCGTGCTGTTTTCTTCGACTTGGGCGGAGTCATCCTTCGAACCGAATATCAGGCGCCCCGCGAGCATCTCGCGGAGCGCCTTAATCTGATTTACGAAGATGTGTACAGGGCCGTATTTGAAAGTGAGACCAGCCGCAAGGCCTCACTTGGGACCGTCAGCGAGGATGAACATTGGGACGCGGTCACGCGCAAATTGGGCCGTCCTGTTACGGAAGCCAAAGCCATCCGTGATGAATTCTTTGCGGGCGATATGATTGACCGAGGCCTGCTGGACTTCATCCGCTCGCTGCGCCC
>JAKAMM010000201.1 GCA_021812905.1 Chloroflexota bacterium
CGGGTTCATTTACAAGTTTGCGCGTGGGATTATCTTTTATCAAAGGATTGTCGCTGGCGCGGCATTTGCCTGTGATCGGAATTCCCACGCTGGATGTCGTCGCAGCGGCGCAGCCAGTTTCAAAGGTACCGCTGGCTGCCGTTTTACAGGCCGGCCGTGGACGGCTGGCGCTTGGCTGGTATCATTCATCCCACGCTGAATGGAAATCGGATGGCGCGGTGAAAGTTACAAACGTGGATGAGCTGGCTGAGATGATTGAGCGCCCCACCATCGTGGCCGGTGAATTAAATGCAGACGAACGTCAGCGATTGGCGCGCAAGAAAGTGAATGTGCGCCTCGCTACGCCTTCGGCTTGTGTGCGGCGTCCGGCCATCTTGGCGGAACTGGTCTGGGCGCGCTGGCAGGCTGGTCAGTTGGATGATCCTGCATCGCTGGCGCCGATCTATTTGCATGTCGGCGCAGGAATCCCCGATGGGAAATAATATTGCTATTCGCAAAATGACACCGCAGGATGTTCCGACTGTCGCCGCGATTGATCACATCTCATTCAGTCTGCCGTGGCCGGAGCGTTCGTTTGCCTATGAAGTAAGTGTCAATCCGGTGGCGCGTTGCTGGGTGGCTGAGGTCGAGGACAAAAGAATTGCGGCTATGTTGGTATTATGGCTGATCATTGATGAAGTGCATGTTGCCACGCTTGCGACACATCCCGATTTTCGGCGGCAGGGAATCGGTGCGCAGATCTTAACGGCATCGCTCAAGGACGCGGCGAAGGCCGGAGCAACGCACGCCCTGCTCGAGGTCCGCGAGACGAACGAGGCGGCCTTGAACATGTATCGCAAATTTGGATTCGAAGTCTCAGGTCGCCGTCCAAAATATTATAAAGACAATGGCGAAGACGCCATTTTAATGACACTTCATAACTTGGAGGTATCTTTTCAATAAAGCGGGGTGTGGGGTATTTTGGATAGGCGAAGCCCGCCCAGAACACCTCACTTCCCGCTTCTTTTCGAGAAGATACATTTGGAGTTTGCATGAGCGCCGAAGAAACGTTAGCACAAATCGCGAAAGAAGTAGCTGTGTGCAAAAAGTGCATCCTGCACGAGTCGCGCAACAAATCGGTGCCTGGCGAAGGCCCCGCCAATGCCGAGATCATGTTGATCGGCGAAGGCCCGGGCTTTTACGAAAACGAACAGGGACGTCCGTTCGTGGGCGCGTCCGGAAAATTCTTGAGCGAGCTGCTGGCTCAGGCCGGGTTGAAGCGCGAAGATGTATGGATCGGTAACGTGGTCAAATGCCGCCCGCCCGCCAATCGCGATCCGTTGCCGGACGAATTGTCCACTTGTAATCAATATTTGGATCGGCAGACCAGCGCCATCAATCCGAGTATCATCATCACGCTCGGACGATTTTCGATGGGCAAGTTTATGCCGGGCGCAAAGATCACGCAGGTGCATGGACAGATGCGCAAGGTCGGAGAGCGTTTTGTGATCCCGATGTTCCACCCGGCGGCGGCTTTGCATCAGGCCGCGCTCAAACCCGCCATTCTGGCGGACTTTGCAAAATTGCCCGAATTGTTAAAAGAAGCGCACCAAGGCCTGGGACGCGCGGCGCCTGCGCTGAATAAAGAAGAAGCGCCAAAGGAAGATCCAAAGCAATTGAAATTATTTTAATCCTGCCACAAAGGCACCAAGAACACAAAGTTTTCTTTGTGAACTTCGTGCCTTTGTGGTGAACAAGAAGGAATAGAATGTCAACCAAAGAAACTCTCATCAAGAAATTGCAGGATAAGACCGCGCAGATCGGCATTTTGGGAATGGGTTATGTGGGAATGCCGCTGGCAGTCGTTTTTGCCGAAGCCGGATTCAACGTCATGGGGATCGATCCCGATCAACGCAAGATAGATACTTTCAACAAAGGCATTTCCTACATTCAGGATGTGCCGACGGAAACGGTGGCGCGCCTGCAGAAAGCCGGTAAATTGAACATGACCGCCGATTTTGCGGTGCTCAAAGATATGGACGCGGTCAGCATTTGCGTGCCCACACCGCTCCGTCAGACCGGCGACCCCGACATGTCGTTCATTTTGTCGGCCACCGAACAGTTGGCAAAATATGTCCATGCCGGAATGGTTGTCGTGCTGGAGTCCACCACGTATCCGGGCACGACGCGTGAATTGACCTGGCCGATGCTGACCGAAAAATCCGGCCTCAAGATCGGCGAGGAGATTTTCATCTGCTTCTCGCCCGAGCGCGTCGATCCGGGACGAAAAGACTGGACCACATTAAATACGCCCAAAGTGATGGGTGGTATTACCAAAGCCTGCGCCGAAGTTGCAACGGCCTGGTACAGCGGAGCGATTAAAACTGTTGTGCCCGTTTCGTCTGCTGAAGCGGCTGAGATGGCAAAACTATTGGAAAATACTTTCCGCATGATCAACATTGGACTGGTCAACGAACTGGCGATCATGTGCGAACGTCTCGGCGTGGATGTCTGGGAAGTGATCGACGCGGCGGGAACCAAACCCTTTGGCTTTATGAAGTTCACGCCCGGTCCCGGCCTCGGCGGTCATTGCATTCCGATCGATCCGCTTTATCTTTCGTGGAAGATGAAGGAATTGAATTACAACGCCAAATTCATCGAGCTGGCATCCGAGATCAATACAAATATGCCGCGCTATGTTGTCTCGCGCGTGCTGGATGCGATGAATGATCGCGGCAAAGTTTTGAAAGGCTCGAAAGTTCTCGTGCTCGGCGTGGCTTACAAACCCAATATTGACGATGTGCGCGAATCTCCCGCATTGGACGTAATCGCGCTGCTCAGGAAAAAAGGGGCGGATGTGTCATATCACGACCCGCATGTTTCACACATCCATCACGAGAAGGAAGGCTGGAAGATGGAAACGGTGAAGGATGTAATGAAGGCCGTCAAAGAATCGGATGCGGTTGTGATTGTTACCAATCATAAGTCTTATGATTACAAGGCGATCCTGGCCGAAGCGAAATTCATTTTCGACAGCCGCAACGCGCTCGGAACAATCGGCGCGGAGAGTGAAAAGGTTGTGAGACTGTAGGCAGTGGTCAGTAAACAGTGATCAGTCATCAGTTTGGACTGATCACTGACAACTGATTACTGACAACTGGATACTAACATGGCAAACTACTTAATTACCGGCGCGGCAGGATTCATCGGCGCGCGCACATCTGAGATGCTCATCAAGCAGGGACATACCGTCGTCGGCATTGACAACATGAACGATGCCTACGATGTCCGCATGAAGGAATTTCGACTTAAGACATTGTCCGGCTTGAAGAGTTTCAAATTGTATAAGCTTGATATTTCCAAACGCGCTGACATGGAAAGTTTATATGACCAGAAATTTGACGGGGTCATTAACCTTGCCGCGCGCGCGGGCGTCCGTTTTAGCGTGGATAATCCCTGGCTGTTCTACGAAACCAACCTGACCGGCACGTTGAACATGCTCGAGTTGTGCCGTGCCACCGGCACGAAGAAATTTTTGCTGGCTTCGACCTCGAGCATTTACGGCGCGAATCCGCCGTATCCTACATCTGAATCCGCTTCGAGCAGTGAGCCGCTTCAACCGTACGCGGCCAGCAAAAAAGGCGCGGAAGTTTTGGCGCACTCGTATCATTATTTACACGGCATCGATGTCAGCGTGGTGCGCTACTTCACGGTCTATGGCCCGGCGGGGCGTCCCGACCTGGCGATGTTCCGCTTCTGCCAATGGATCAACGAAGGCCGCCCGGTGCGCATCAACGGCGATGGGAATCAATCGCGCGGATTCACGTATGTTGACGACATCGCGCGCGGCACGATCCTGGCGCTCAAGCCGCTCGGATATGAGATCATCAATCTCGGCGGGCATGATGTCATCACGATCAACGATCTCGTCAAAATGCTGGAAGAACTGATCGGCAAGGAAGCGAATGTGCAATATGGTCCGCCGAATTTAGCCGACATGTATTCAAACTGGGCCGACGTTTCAAAAGCGAAGGAAATGCTCGGCTGGAATCCGCAAGTGGGACTCGCTGAAGGTGTGAAAAAGCTCGTTGAATGGTATGCCGTTGAAAAGTCCTGGGCGAACGAAGTATTGACTCCATGAGCTGGCTTCAAAAACTGCGCGATGATGAATTGTTTGGCCGCGTCATCAGTAACAGCGCCCATTTATTCAGCAACAATTCCATCAGCCTTCTGCTCAGTCTTGTGCAGACGGTGCTGGCCGCGCGCCTGCTCGGCAAATCAAGTTTGGGTCTGATTGCCATTGTCATGTCTTATGCCTCGACCATTAACGGCCTGTTTTCGTTCCGCATGAGCGAGGTGGTTGTCCGTTATGGCGGTGAATATATC
>JAKAMM010000202.1 GCA_021812905.1 Chloroflexota bacterium
TCGCCAAAACCGAATTGCATAAATTCGAAAATCATCTGACCTTCCCCGAAGTCGCGCCGTTCATCGATTATGTGCGCGCGTCCCTGAGCGAAGACCGTAAATTATGGGCTTCGATGTTCAACGGCAAGAATGAATACGAAGCCGTGATCGGCAAGATCGAAACTGTCGCCAAGCGCTGGTTTGACCGAGACGGAAAACTGGTCATGACCAAGGTCGTTGGCGGAATTTTGGCAACGAAATAAAAAGGTTGTGTCATTGCGAGGGCGTTCATTGCCCGAAGCAATCCCATCATGGTAAAGGAGATTGCTTCGTCGGGAAAAACACCCTCCTCGCAATGACACCATTTCATTATGATCTTCTACGGCAAACGCGTGCTTTTTTTCGGCGCACATCCTGACGATATTGAGTTGGGATGCGGCGCGCTCATCCATCACATCAAGGGCATGAGCGACTTGTTGTGTGTCACACTCTCGGACAACCAGAAAAATCCGCTGCTCAAGAATGTGGTGGACGAACACTACAAGGCGATGGAGAAATTGGGAGTGCCAAAGGAAAAAGTAATTCTTGGTCCGTTCACAACGCGTATCTTCCATGATTCAAGGCAGGAAATTCTCGAATATTTTCTGAACCTTCGCAGCGATTTTCAGCCCGACATTATTTTCGTGCACTCAAAGCAGGATGTGCATCAGGACCACAACACAATGACCGAAGAGGCTTTGCGCGCATTTCGCGGCATCACCCTTCTGGGCTTTGACGTGGTGCGCTCATCGCACGGATTTTTTCCGCACTTTCTGGTCGAAGTCACAGAAGAAGATGTCAACGCCAAGATCGAAGCATTGTCCCAATACGAGACTTATCGCGACAAATATTATTTTAATAACGAACTGACCCGCTCGATCATGGTACGGCACGGCGCGCTGGCAGAATGCCCGTTTGCGGAAGGATTCGACATTTTGCGTATCGTCGGGAAATTCGAGATTTGCGAACAAAGATGGGGAATGGATCATGGTTAATGGAGGCGAGATGGAATCCAATCTGCTTTATGAAGAATTAACGAGCAGCACCGAGATGATCCGCGCCTTATTGTCCGGAATCGGCCAGGAGGAAGCGCAATTTAAACCGACGCCGGAGACTTGGTCCATGCTCGAAGTAATCTGTCATCTTTACGATGAAGAGCGCGAAGATTTCCGCGAACACCTTGATTTTATTCTCCACCGTCAGAATGAAGAATGGCACCAAATCAATCCACAGGCCTGGATTACGGAAAGAAAATACAACCAGCAAAACTTCCATGAAATGCGTGAGAAATTTTTCAACGAGCGTGAAAATTCACTGGGATGGCTGCATGATCTGACTAGCACAGACTGGGACAAAACGTACACGTCAGAATTTGGCACGATCTCTGCCGGAGAAATGTTCGCGTCGTGGATCGCGCATGACAACCTGCACATCCGCCAGCTGGTTGAATTGCGGCGGGCGCGGATCGAAAATATCACCATGCCATTCGCAATCGGCTATGCCGGAGATTGGTAAACAAAAAGGGGCTGTCTAAAAAGCCATCACTGGCTTATCAAGCCCCCCGCATTTAGGGCGAAACGAAAGTGACGATTACCAAACATGGTGGTCGCCACTAATTTTTGTACCCTTTTTAGACAACCCCTTTTTGTTTTTGGGCAGACTGAAGATTATTCTTTCGGCACACCAAGAAAAATATTCCCATCCCGGACTTGTACCGAATATGCCGGAATATCCACAACAGCGGGCAATTCCAAGACCTTCCCGGTGCGGACATCAAACTCGGCGCCATGGCGCGGGCAAACGATATTAAAACCTTCCAGCATCCCATCACCGAGCGGACCGTTATCGTGCGTGCAGACATCGCCGATGGCAAAGAGTTGTCCGGCAATGTTGAAGATGACGATCGGCTTGTCAGATACTTCGACAAAAAGCCGCTCGCCATTTGGCAATTCGCTCACCGGCGCAATCTCAACATATTCGATCTTTGATTCTTCGATTTGAGTGTAATTAAACATTCGTCTTCCCTCACTCTGCCTCTCCCAAAGGGAGAGGGAAATCTATTCCACCAACGAATCGCTGGCTTCGCCCAAGCCGTAGACACCAGCCTTCAAAACCTTCAGCGAAAGCAAAGCACATTTCAAGCGAACAGGACCCAATTCGATACCAAGCAAGTCGAGAATATCCTGCTTGTTCATCTTTTTGATATCTTCCACAGACTTGCCGATCACCGACTCGATCAACAAATCGGCAGAGGCCTGCGAGATGGCGCAGCCGTGCCCATCGAAGCGCGCCTCGGTGACCTTGCCGCTTTCATCCACGCGCAGATCAATTTGGATGTGGTCGCCGCACAGCGGATTATTGTCCGCAAAGGAAATATCGTGCGGGTCGAGATGGCCGCGATAAGATGGGTTTTTGTAATGCTCGATGATGACTTCGCGATAGAGATCGTCCATAAAGCTCCAAATGTCATTGCGAGCCGTTCTGTGGCGAAGCAATCCCCTCGCATAACTGGGGATTGCTTCGGGGAGAACGCCCTCGCAATGACATAGAATTATCCAAACACTCTCTTGACTTTGTAAATTCCAGCCACCAGTTTATCCACTTCATCCTTTGTAGAATAAAGATAGAAACTGGCGCGGGATGTGGCTGGAATGCCAAACTTTTCATGCAGAGGTTGGGCACAATGATGTCCGGCGCGGATGGCGATTCCATCCCAATCCAAAATTTGCGCCACATCGTGCGGATGGACACCTTCAAAAGTAAAGGACGCCACGCCGCCTTTTCTGTCCGCAGAGGGGCCAAAGATTTTCAGGCCGGGAATTTCTTCGAGACGTTCGAGCGCATATTCCATGATCTCATGCTCGTGCGCTGAAATATTTTTCATGCCAATGCCGGTCAGATAATCCACCGCCGCGCCGAAGCCGACAGCCTCCGCAATGGCCGGAGTCCCAGCTTCAAATTTGGCGGGAATCGAATTCGGGCGGAACGAGCGCAGTTTGACTTCCTTGATCATGTCGCCACCGCCGAGGAATGGCGGCATGGATTCGAGCAAGGATGTTTTTCCATACAACGCACCGATGCCAGTCGGGCCGCACATTTTGTGAGCCGAGAAGGCGTAGAAATCCGCGTCGAGGGCTTGCATGTCCACGCTCAGATGCGGAACAGATTGAGCGCCGTCCACGATGGTGATCGCGCCTGCTTCGTGCGCCAGCTTGATAATCTCCGCGGCTGAGTTGATCGTGCCGAGGACATTGGACATGTGCGTAAACGAGACCAGTTTCGGGGTCCGGGCAAGCAGCGTTTTATACGTCTCGAGATCGAGCAGGCCACCATCCGTCACCGGAATGAATTCGAGTTGAATCCCGCGTTCCGCCGCCAGCATATGCCAGGGTACAAGGTTGCTGTGATGTTCCATCTCGGTCAGGATGACGAGATCGCCGGATTTGAGATTGGCACGCGCCCACGTGTACGCCACAAGATTGATCGACTCGGTGGTGTTGCGCGTGTAAATAACCTGCCGCGCAGAAGGTGCGTTGATAAACTTCGCGATCTTTTCGCGTGCCTGTTCATAGAGCGCAGTGGATTCTTCAGCCAGCGCATGCACGCCGCGATGGATGTTCGCATTCGAGCGGCGATAAAAATCGTCCATCGCCTTGATAACGGACAACGGCTTTTGCGAAGTGGCCGAGGAGTCGAGATAAACAATTTTGACGCCGGGCCGGACTTCGCGTTCAAGAATCGGGAAATCCTGACGGATACGGGAAACGTCTAAAGACATGGTTAATCAATTCCAGAAGAAATAGAATCTCTCTTACGTCTTTGCGAGGAGGGCGAAGCCCGACGAAGCAATCCCCACATTGTTGAGGGGGATTGCTTCGGGGAAAAAAGCCCCTCGCAAAGACGTAAATATTGTTTTTTCATGTTCGGCCTAATATTCAGGGAGTTCCTTCTTGCCTAATTTTTTCTGCGTGCCGGCGGGACGAATTTGATCCGAGTTCAGTGGATACCACAGGATGCGATCCGGGACCATCCAGCCGTCGGTCAGAAAAACGTTGGAGCGAAATTGTACGGCGACCATTTTGTTGTCGAACTGAACGACAATGCCTTTGACCCAGCCGCGCACGCGCTCGCCGTTCTTCTCATGATCGCAAAAAACTTCGACTGTATCCCCTACTTCAAAAGCATGCGCTGCACCGGGAGCCTTCATGTAGGCGAATTGCACGCGTCCCCCACGAGCGCGCCGCGCCGGCCCGGATGCAGACACTCCACGCGTTTGCTTGACTTTGGTTTTTGTTTTGGCTGTTGGCATTTGTTTTCCTGACTACTACAGATT
>JAKAMM010000203.1 GCA_021812905.1 Chloroflexota bacterium
TTCGGATTTGTATCTTTTCCTCCTCGGCCTTCGAGTTCATGATGTCTTTGCATTCAAAGAGCAGGTCTGTGATTTTGAAGCTGGTCTTATGGAATTGCACGCGTCCCGATTCGAGTCGGGCCAGGTCGAGGAACGACGAAGCCAGCGAATTCAGCCGCAGGGTCTCGACGTGAATGTTGTGGATGATCTGCTCCTGCTGCTCGCGAGCCATTTCAGGCCGCAGCAGAAGATACGTGGCCGTGTTGAGCGACGCCAGCGGTGTGCGTAACTCATGCACGAACTCGGAGATCAAGTCTGATTGTTGGAATAATCTTGCGTTCTCAATGGCGACTGCCGCCTGCGCCCCCAATACCGAGAGCATCGATTCGTCCCCTTCGGTGAATTTGCCGTGCTCCTTGTTTAATGCTTCCAGCACGCCGACCACTTTATTTTTGGTGATGAGCGGCACGCCCAGTATGGAACGGGTTGGCCGGCCTGTCAACTGGTCAACGGTTCCGAAAAAGCGCGGATCCTCGCGCGCATCCACGATGCGGACCGCCTTGCGGTTGATCACGATCCAGCCTGCTATGCTTCCCTCCAGCGGGACGACCAATCCGCGCATGGTGGGTTCATCGAGATTCGTCGCAACTTGAAAAAATAGCTGTTGCGTCAAATTATCATACAGCAGGATCGAGGCAGCTTCCGAGCCGCTGACCTCAGCCGCGGCGCTGACGATTCGTTCGAGCAGCACATCCAGGTCGAGGGTGGAGGCGAGATCACGGGCGATCTCGATCAAGCGGCGATAGCCGTCCAGACGTCGTGTTTTGATTTCAGCCATTGAATACCTGTTCTGCAATTGCAGGAATGATTTCAGCCACATCTCCCGACAGCACGGCATCGGCGCGTACATCCAGATACGTGGGTGAGTTGTTGATGATGATGAGGTGTGCACCGCGGTCAAGCGCCTGCATGGGCAGACCAGCCACCGGCAGGACTTCCAACGATGAACCAGCCACCAGCATCAGATCGCAGGTTCGGCAATCATGTTGCGCCGCAGAAAAGGCTTGCTGCGGCAATTGTTCTCCGAATAGGATCACGTCTGGTTTAAGCAAGGCCCCACAATGCGGGCAATTCGGCATCTCGCCCTTTTCTACAAAGGGCTTCAAAAAAGGGAGAGAATCTGTTTGTTGAAAGCATTGTGTGCAGGAGAACGTTTTCAACGTGCCATGCATTTCGATCACGTTTTTCGATCCGGCCTTTTGATGGAGCATATCAATATTCTGAGTGATGATCGAGTGGATGTGCCCGGCTTCTTCCAGATGCGCCAATGCAATGTGTGCCTGATTTGGGTTCGCATTAAAGATCTGACCGGCCAACGGACGGAACCAGGCGTAGAATTTTTCCGGCTGGGTGCGGAACGTGTTCAACGAAGCGACTTCAAGCGGTTCAGCACGGGACCATAAGCCGGTTCCCTCCGAACGGAAATCGGGGATGCCCGACTGAGTTGAAAGCCCTGCTCCGGTCAACGCGACGGCGCGTTCCGCTTTACGAAATAACTCGGCCGCGAATTCTATCCCTTCCTGCATCGGAGCCGGGAAAGCTGTCATCTGACTTTCTCACACTCCAGAATTTGATCTGTGATTTTCAGGATTTGTTGTGAAGTAACGTTGGTTGGCTGGGAAAACACAGCCGGTATGTGAATGCGCGCCGCCGCAATCATCATCTCCGACTCTTCGACTTTTTTGAAGCCTACGCGTGAAAGCAAAGCCCGGATGCGCGCTTGCAGTTCGGTGGGGTGGGTGGGCTTTGTCAGATAATCGTCAGTACCAGACTCGAAATCAATGACTTTATCGTCCAATTGGGTTTTGGCTGTGAACATTAGAATGGGCGTGGACTGTGTCACCGGATTCTTACGCAGGCGGCGCGCCGCTTCGTAGCCATCCATTTCGGGCATCATTACATCCAGCAGAATAAGATTCGGCTTTTCTTCGAATGCCTTTATCAGGCCCTGTTCTCCGTTTGATGCTGCGACGATTAGATAGCCTTGCCGCTGGAGCATCAGCCCGACCAGCCGCAGGGTGTCGACATCATCATCAACGATCAGAATTTTTTCAGGCAAGGTGTTTTCTCCCAAGCAAAGTCTAGCATAAAGCCATTGCGAAGGCAAGTTTATGAAGAAGGGTGGGCGTCGAAATTTTGGTAGAAGAACTTTCTAAACGCAAAGTACACAACCCACAGGATGCTTCGCGCAGGTCACGAAGGAAAAAAGAGCGCAAAATCGTGAAACCTCCCTCCTTGGTGTACTTTGCGCCACTTCGACAGGCTCAGTACAAGCCTTCATGTTGAGTGGTTTCCCCAAAAACTGACGCCCACTCGATGAAGGATGCACCTTTCCATCGTACAAAATTGGTACAGAAAGCAGATGGGAATAAAAAACGCGCCCATTAATTCAAGAACCAGCGACCCTCTGCGTTAATCAGCGTCCCGTTTTCAAAATGGACGGCGGGACTGTACTGCAAAAAGGTCATTGCACCGCGAAGCACGCCAAGAAAAAGCAAAAGCAAGAATCTTGTTTCAAGAGCATTTGCGTGGAAGATTGACATTCTTAATACGTTTTTGAATTTTCTTCGCGTTCTTCGAGGTCAAAGAAGGTTTTTGCAACGGACTCACGGCAGAGAATTATTTTTCGAGACAGCCATGCTTCGTTGACGGTACTACGTAGTGCATCAAAAGGAAAAGTTACTTTGACTAACATTTCTCTAACCCGCCTATGCTATAATCTTAATTGCAAATGGGCTAAGGCCCTGTCGCGCCCTGGGGATGACAGGCTTCGACGGGAGAGGCTGGTCCCGAAATGCGAGCCGAGAGGCGCCGATCTCGTAAACTCAGCGCAAAAACTCAAGTGCCAAAAACACTTCCTACGCTGCTATGCCCCTCGCCGCCTAGGTGATGACATAACAGCCGGCCTCCTTTGATGAGGCCGCGTCCGCCTGCCTCGTTCTCCACCCGGTGCAGGATCGGGCGAAACAATGGTGGAGTGCCGCACACGACTCCGCTAAGTGTGCTTAAGACCAGCGGATGGCCGCAGGGTTACTGGCCCGCCGAGATCCCTGTGGTGACTAACTTCGGCAGGCTACGCTCGTAGAGTTTCGAGGGTCGATTCTTTCGGACGCGGGTTCAATTCCCGCCATCTCCACTCGTAAAATCAGGTCAGCACTTAAACTGTTGACCTGATTTTATTTGTTATCATTAGGGCTATGACTTGCATACGATTTGCCCTCCTTATTTTGTTAACTTCCCTCACCAGCGCATGCCAGCCTGCGACCATGCCTCTTTCGCCGGAGTTGACCGCTGTTCCCAGCCTTTCCCCCGTCCCATCCTCTACGCCAACGGAGACTCTCGCTCCCGCACCGCGCACCTTCAACGAGGGATTTGACGGGAGTATGCCATACTGGACGTTCCAGCAAATTGGCAACGGCCAGCCGTTTCCGGGTCCGAGTGCGGAAGCGGGCTATCTCGTCTTCGACCTGACTGCGCCCAATCAATGGGTCTATGCTTTGTATGGCGGGCAGGATTATCAGAATGTGCGCGTGGACGCGCAGGTCGGGGTCCGCGCGGGGGACGGCGCGCTGGGTGTCGTATGCCGCTACAACGAAAAGGATGGCTGGTATGAATTCAATATTTATTCCGACCAGACTTATATGTTGTTGTACGGCCAATGGCTGGCTCCAGGGATTGCCCACTATTCGCCGCTTTATCATGGTAATTCTGAAAAGATCAAAAGCGGTGCAAATGAGATCGGATTGTTGTGCGACGGCAGTTCGCTGACGCCGTTTATCAATGGCGTGCAAATGAGAAAATGGGATGAACAGAAATTCGGATTGACACAGGGCAAGATCGGGATTACGGCCGCCTCTTTTGCAGATGTGCCGTTCAATGCGGCGTATGATTGGGTCAAGGTAAGTGAACCATGAAGCGCGCCGCCAAACCGGTTTATGTTTCCGCCGCTGCAATGTGGAAAATAGGATTTTTCTGATGAATGATGTATTTTCCCAATGTATTTGCCAGTAGATTTTTTCACAATTATGTTGTATAAATTAACTGCTAAGCGCGCCAAGCGGATTATTTTTCCGAAAATAATAGGAGAACAAATGAAGAATCTGGCGTTCACACCCTTCTCTTTTCTGGCCGGCCTTGTTCTGATTGTTGGATTGACCTCCTGCAGCCTATCAATACCGACACCGGTCGTGCTGGTTGTAACCGCTACTTCCATACCCCCAACCAGCACCTCCACGCGAACACCCACGCCCATAGCAACCAGTACCTCTACGAGCACACCGATTCCAACCCTGCAGGAAAAAC
>JAKAMM010000204.1 GCA_021812905.1 Chloroflexota bacterium
CAATCCCACCGATGATGATAATTAAAGCCATATTCATTCTTTGCAGTTTCCTCTTATCAAGCCAGCGCGCCTATTAGTAGCGACGACGCTCGCCAATACCGAAAATGGATGGAGGCAGGTGAATACCTGCGGCTTCAATCGTATCCATAAACTTTGGGCGCAACCCTGTCGGGCGAAGCCGCCCAACAATCTGTCCATTCTCTACGCCTGTTTGCTCAAAGACAAAAATATCGGTCATGGTGATGACATCGCCCTCCATACCGCTCACTTCAGTGATCGCCACGATTTTACGGCTGCCATCACGCATACGTGATTGATGCACGATAAGATTGATAGCCGATGAAATCTGTTCACGGATGGCGCGCGACGGAAGATCCATACCGGCCATCAAGGTCATTGTCTCAAGGCGGGACAGTGTGTCGCGCGGGCCATTCGAATGCAAAGTGGTCATGGAGCCGTCGTGACCCGTGTTCATAGCCTGTAACATATCGAGGGCTGCCTCATCGCGAATTTCACCCACGATAATTCGCTCGGGACGCATGCGCAAGGCATTGACCACAAGCATACGAATGGTAATCTCGCCGCGGCCTTCAATGTTCGGCGGACGGGATTCCAGAGTAACGACATGCTCCTGCCTCAACTGCAACTCAGCTGCATTCTCAATCGTCACAATACGTTCATCCGAGGGAATAAAACTCGAGAGAATATTCAACAGAGTTGTCTTACCGGAACCAGTACCGCCAGAGATCATAATATTTAGACGGGCCTCTACGCAGGCTTTCAGGAATTGAAGCGCTTCCTGCGAAATGGTCCCGAATTGGATTATCTGTTCAATGGTAATAGGGTTTCGGGAAAACTTGCGAATGGTCAGCACGGGGCCAACCAGCGAGATTGGAGCAATTACCGCGTTAACGCGCGAGCCGTCTGGAAGACGGGCGTCAACGTATGGGCTGGATTCGTCAATACGACGTCCCAGAGGCGCAACGATCCTGTCAATGATGCGCAAAACATGATCGTTATTTTCAAAAGTGACCGGCACACGATGCAGTTTGCCTTTACGTTCGATGTAAATATTCTTGGCGCCATTCACCATGATTTCAGTGATAGTCTCATCTTCCAACAAGGGCTGAAGCGGACCAAATCCCAGGATTTCAGCTGCAATCTGCTCAAACAGCCGCGCCCGTTCAGGTCGGGAAAGAACGATGTTTTCTTCAGTCAGAATTTGCTCAAACAACCCCTGGATCGTCTGGCGGACATCATCCGTACGAGTAATGTCCATGGATGGATCAAGCTCGGCAAGCAACTTATTCTGGACGCGTGTTCTCAGGTCAAAGTAAGAGCCGGCTTGTGGAGTAGTGATGGGTGCGCTTACGCGACGGGCCTGCAGGGAAGAAAGTCGCGAACTGTCGCCGCCCTGTCCGGCCCCCGTGCCAGACGGCTGGGGTAAAGTGGAGCCGCCCTGCTCTTTTCCACCGCCCTGTCCCTGCTCGATACGTTTCAATAAAGACATATCTTATCTCCTAACGCTTTGCAACAGGCGCTTCGCTTGCTTCAAGAGCAGCCAGCTGCGCCCGCACTGCTTCTGCCAACCCAAAGACACCCCTGGCTACCGGTTGTGATTTGTTATCCAACATGAAAGGTACGCCGCGATTAACGGAGGGAATAACGACTCTTTCATCCAGAGGAATAACCGCTTTAATTTCCTGTTTTAAATTCTCGCCAACCCGTTCGGGTGTAATTGCAATCCGCTTATCGAAACGATTCATCGTAAATACAATACGTTCACGCTCAATGCCCATGGTTTGCAGCAGATCAAGGAATAAACGGGCATTCTTGATGGCGGGGATATCCTGTGTTGTGATCAGCACAATCGTATCACTCGCATCGATTGCGGAGAGGGTAATGTCAGTCAAGATCGGTGTGGTGTCCACTACAACATAAGCATACATGCGGCGCAGGTAATCGAGCACTTTCCCAAACTGGTCTGCGGAAACCTTCTCAGCCATTTCAGGGCGCTGAGGAGCAGCAAGAATGTGAATGCCGGATGGCTCATGCTTGATCATGATCCCTTCGACAATGTCCGGATCCAATTCGTCAACGCGCGGGGCAAGATCAAGAATCGTATTCTTACCCTGTTCATTGACAAAAATTGCCACATCGCCGAATTGCAAATTCGCATCAACGAGGACCGCACGTGTGATTTCATTGTGAAGCGCCAACGCCAGATTGACCGCCAGCGTCGTGCAACCAGTTCCGCCTTTGGGGCTATATACAGTCACGATCTTTCCTTGCGCCAAGCCCAAGGCGCTGACAGACGCTCCCATCGTACCATTCGGGGCAACAGGGCCATGACCAACTTGAACGCCCTTATTTCGCTCTAAACGAGCCATCTCGCCTGCGCGGCGGACGGCCGATATCAACTCGTCTCCCATCGGAGGCTTCGTCAAAAAATCACGCGCACCGGCCAGCATTGCGCGACGCATATAATTCTGGTCGCCCTGCACCGACAGGATGACAACCTGTATGTGCGGTGACTTTTGATGAATGGATTCCGTCGCGGAAATACCATCCATATCGGGCATATTGATGTCCATTAAAATGACATCAGGATCAAGCTCCCGGGAAAGTCTAATTCCTTCTTTCCCGGAACGGGCGGCACCGACTACTTCAACATCGGCCTCAAATTGCAGCAATTTTCGTACATTCTCCCGCGTATCCACAACATCGTCCACAATCAGAACCCGAATCTTGTCATCCGCGGCCATCAATCTCCTTAAAACGCATTACTAATATCCATAGTATGTTGGCTATGGTTTGGGCTGAACCGTAACCGTATCATTCGGCAGGGAGGGAGCTGCCAGAGTATCGATGCGCGGATTCAATGCATAAGGCAGTTTCGCAGGAACCGGGATATTATATTGACTCAAAAGAAACTGGAGAGTCGCTGCCTCTGTGGCCATCCGAGATTCGTCGTTTGGATTGCGAAGAGTCATCATAATTTGCGCGTTCGTATAAACCAAGTAGGAAAGCGTCACTGCATCCTGTGGCGAGACAATCAAAGTAACGATATCCGGAGCAGGTGCCGTGCCCTGCTGTTGAGCGGTCTGCTGTTGAGCGGCCTGGGCCGCTGCGGTCTCAGTTGATGCAAGTGGAAAGTCGCCAAGTTTCATAACAACAACATTCTGAAATACCGCCTGACAGGTTGGGCGCGGGCGCTGAGCCTCACTTGGCTCCAGATAAAAGGGCAGCAAAAAAGATGGATCCAGTTCTGCGCGTCCCTGTACTCCACCCGCTCCCCCGCCGCCAACGCTGATATTGCCGCCGGCCGTTACCCCGGTCAAGGCATCGAATTTGTTCGGCAAAGCCGTTTGAAACGCCGGGTCAACATCTATGAACAGGAAACAAGCATTGACATTAACATGAGCACCGTCACTGACACCATAGCTCACAAGAGATAAACGGGATGTCGGGATCGAGATCGCAGTCATCCCCGGGGGGATTAAAGCGGCCCATGATGGACCTGCAATTGTGACAGCCTGTGACGCATCTGAAACCATTGAACTGGTGATAACCACCCCTTGATCCAGGGGGAATTTGGCTACCTTGTTGGTCAGAAGATCCGCCTTTTTGTCTGGTGTGTACTCCCCAGCAGTCACTTGATCCTGGGCCAGGGTAATAGTGGTCAAAAGATCTTCAGTGATTCTTCCGCCTTGAGGAATATTTTGCCTGGCGACATATACTTGCACATTCGCCGGCGTTGGCGGTGTGGCCGGTGGCAGCAAAGCACGCAAAGCCACAAAAGCCACGACCAGCCCTATTACTACGATCAGAAGTATAAAAATGAGAATTCGCCCGCGGCGCATATATCTCTCCTCTCGTGCAAGAACTTTATGGTTTTATACCACATGAATTATACAAGAAAAATGGCAAAAATATGTTGGTAAAAAAAAAGAAGGACTCTGTCGAATCGACAGAGTCCCACTTCTTGCAACAATCTTACAATTAGACTTTAGTGAGGCTGTTGTTGATCGTGCTGAATGTATTGCCAATGATCGGGCCGAGGACCATCAGGGCCGCGATAACAACAATGGCAACCAAAACAATAATCAGCGCATATTCAACTAAACCTTGGCCTTTTTCCTTCGGGGCAAATAACATTTTTAAATTCTCCTTTCGATTGAATTTCTCTGGAAGCCTTCCAAAGATATTATTATTATATCCGCTTCAAATAAAATAACAAGATAAATTCCTGACACTTATGTTAGTTTAACGATTCTGCAATGTACAAGGAAAACTCACAGTTCACGTAATTTATGGAATTGGAATCCTGCTCAAATA
>JAKAMM010000205.1 GCA_021812905.1 Chloroflexota bacterium
GTTCAAGTCGAGGGCGGACGCGAAGCGTATCTAGTTTTGGCGGAGGATGTTCCGGCGTTGGATTGGCTTGAAAAAGGGAAGGTCCCCAAAGGATGGAATCCAAAAGATTCAACCACGCTGGATGAAGTTACATTTTTATCTTCGCTGGATATCGTCAGCGCGCGCGGACGGGCAAAGAAACTTTTTGATTTTGATTACAAGTGGGAAGTGTATGTGCCCGCGCACAAGCGCCGTTGGGGATATTATGTACTGCCAATTCTTTATGGCGACGATTTGGTGGCACGGCTCGACCCGAAGCTTGACCGCACGACAATGACTTTGGAGATCAAAGGTTTTTGGCATGAAGACGATGCGCCGGTGAAAGATGCAGATTTTGCAAACGCTTTGGCGAAAGGACTGCTGCGTTTTACAAAATTTGTCGAAGCGAAACAAATCAATATCTCGACTATTCATCCGGCTTCATTGCGGAAGGAAGTGAAAGCAGTGTTGAAAAAGATTTCGGATGTTGTTGTGAAATGAAAATTCCAACTCTTGAGATTGCAAACACAAAACTTCGTCCGCTCGGCTTGGTAGTTGGGCTTGTATTGGAAATGTCCAAACTTATTGCTGATGCTACCACTATTCCATCCGTCCCTACTATAAAATATTGTTGTGTAGTATCGTCGCTATCGTAGGCGACCGGCGCTAAAGCCAGCATGTCCGTCAGCGAATTTCTTGAAACAAATGATGAATCTTTAAGTTTCGTCCAGGCCGGACAAGCTGAGGTGTTACATGCTTGAGACGATGTTGTCCCACATTGATTTATGATACTTTCTGTCCCTGTGCCGCAGTTTACACTACACGTTCCGTTGACCGTCCACACATTCGGATCATTAATCATACAACTTACAGATGTATCTTGAGGTACTCCACATCCGGAATCGTAACACCTTTGAGTTTGGGTCCCTGGACCACAGGCTGCTGAACAGGTAGTATAACTACCACAACTATCATAAACTCCTGTACAAACACCCGATCCAGAATCGGATGGACCACTTCCACCACCAGTAGCGGGAATACCAATCGGGTAATAATTACCGTTAGTTGATAGATAATATCCACCATAAGGGCCTTGGGTTGTGTTCGTACCTAAAGCTGGAGGTGGACATACACCACCACACTGAAGATTAATCTGGGCTTCTGTATATCCTCCCGGTTGATATGGAAGATTTACGTATCCATAAACAACATTGCTCGAAAATAGAAGTATAAAAATAAAGGTCGATACTATTAAAACACTCCTAATCCATCTCATATAAATGAGTATATATTGTCTATTATACCGTTGTCAATGAGAATAAATTATTTAATGGAGGGATTGCAGCACAATATTGGGCCCAAACAATACACCTGGAACTGCCCTTAATGAAATTTGCGGTGAAATAGTTGCTCCATGAATCATTCCTTCTATCTCACTGCCTTGAGATTGACCCAAAGCATTAAGTTCAGGGGATAGATCATAGCCGCTTGCTCCTGGAAAAACATATGTAACTGGCCATATCATATAGGCTTCAGTCCAACTTGAATATTTAGATAGTCCAAAAGCTGCTTTAAGCCTTTCAAATAGTTCATCACTTTTGCGCTCTGTCCAAAATGTTTTTAAGTCAACCAATGTGGCGGCGGTAGTTACGGTTCTTTCTGCATCACCATTTAAAATGTCTGATGAAATGATAACGTTCTTCTCTCCGGTTCTTGAGTCAATTAAAAGAGAAAAAGTTAAACCGGATTTAACAGGTACTTCGCTTTTTTTAAGATGTGTCATTATAAAAGAACCTCCTACATTCTTTTCCGGAAAGGGTCTATCACTTTTCCACCAAAGTCGATTAAATTTCATAAGGTCGTTTTTACCATCATAATCAAAATCCTGATTACTCTGTTCATTTGTCAGAACAATCCACTCAGTAGGGACATAGGCATTTTTAAAAATGTCTGCCATAAAGGCTTGGACATCAGCCGTCCCATCTGGCTTTACAAATCCCGCATTTATAGCTAGATCTTGCTTAGCTCTCTGATCCCATCTTAACCAGTTACCGTTTGGAACATCAGCTTCATTAAACCAACCAACTTGAGCCTCTGGGCTCTCCATTGGGAATCCTGGGTTAAAGACTTCCCATGATTTTGTCTCCCCGTTCCAGGCATATCCGGCGACAAGCAGTCTTTTGACTCCGTTTATTTCTTGGACTTTGACATTGACGATACTGTATCTTTCTGGGCCTTTGCCGTTAAAGTTAAAAATTACTTCGCCATTTTTATTGATATTTAATCCTTCAACTCCGGCAATCGTGCCGTTGGTGTTGGTCCCGTCCCAGGCAATTGAAAAACCGCTTCCCAGACGGGTATTTAGATCCTGCCAGTCGCTGTCGGTTGCCGGCGGCACGGTTATTTCATAAGACGACTTAATCTGGTGGCTATATATATCTTCTACGTATAAGAGCTTTCCGGAAGCGTCTCTGGTTTCATACTTTTTGGCCGGTTTTGGAGGTTCTGTTGGGGTTGAAACAGCGGCCGCGCTTCCGGTGGAATTGGAAGCTGTTGGGGTTGGCGTCTCAGGAGTCGGGGTAGGCTGTGCGGGAGCACAAGCGGTAAGGCTTGTGCTGAGTGCAGTCGAAGCAAGCAGGATGATGAACAGGACAGAGAAGATTTTCTGCATGGTTTCCTTCAGTGAACATTGTACAACAAACCCAGTAAGGTGGCAGTCACTTTGCCCCACTCTACTTCGCTTCGGGGATGCTTCGCAAAAGTGACTGTCACCTTGTTCGCTTTATATCGCATTCTCAAATGAAAAATCTCCGCCCTGCCATTAATAACCTGTGCGGCGATGATCCTGTAAAAACTTCCGAAGTCCAGCCCCCACCGTCCTTTGGACACCTCCCCCAAATCAAAAGGATTTGGGGGAGGCAGGAGGGGGGTACTTACGCTGTTTCCAAATAACGTTCGATTTCGTAATCGCTGACGCGCAGGCGGAACTCGTCCCACTCTTCCCACTTGGCACGCGAGAAGGCTTCGTAGGTCGATGCGCCCAAAGCGGATTTCACGACTTCGTCCTTCTCCAATTCGATCAAGGCTTCGGCCAATGAACCGGGCAATTCCTGAATGCCCATCTTGACGCGCTCTTCCTTGTCGAGATGATACAAGTTGACGTTGTTCAGCGCTGCGGGCGGCGTCATCTTTTTGTCAATGCCATCCATCCCGGCGGCCAGAATGGCGGCAAAAGCCAAATACGGATTCGATGACGGGTCGGGGAAGCGCAGTTCGGCGCGCACGGCCTTGTCGCGGCCTTCGGTGTAGCGCGGAATGCGGATCAGCGCCGAGCGGTTCTGCTGCGCCCAGCCGATATAAACCGGCGCTTCATAACCGGGCACGAGACGTTTGTATGAGTTAACCGTCGGGGCGACCACAGCAGCCAAAGCGCGGGCGTGCGCCAATTGTCCGGCAATGAATGAGTAGGCTGTCTTCGATAGATGAACTTCGTCCTTCGCGTCGAAGAACAAGTTGGTGCCCTTCTTATCGAACATTGACTGGTGACAGTGCATCCCCGAACCATTGATGCCGAAGACTGGCTTGGGCATGAACGAAGCGGTCAACCCATGTTGGGCGGCGATAGCCTTGACTGTGTACTTCAAAGTCAAAACATTATCGGCGGTTTTCAGCGCGTCCGCAAAGCGGAAGTCAATTTCATGCTGGCCCAACGCAACTTCATGATGGCCTACTTCAACTTCGAGTCCCATGGCGTCGAGCGCTTCCATCAACGCGGTGCGGACGACCACCGCTTCGTCATCGGCAGAGAAATCAAAATAACTGCCGGTGTCGTGCGGCACGGGGTGGACGCCCTCTCCGTTCGTGCCTTTGAACAGGAAGAACTCCGGTTCAGGGCCGACGTTAAACGTCCAGCCGCGCTCCTCCAATTTGGCGAGCATGCGCTTCAAGGTCCCGCGCGGATCGCCTTCGAATGGGTTGCCCTTTGGCGTGAAAATGTCGCAGAAGATGCGGGCGCGCCGCAACTCAACAGGCGTCCACGGTAATACCGCGTAGGTGTCCGGATCCAGGATCAGGCGCATGTCGCTTTCCTGAATACGGGCGAAACCCTCCACTGACGAACCGTCAAACCACACACCATCAGTCAGCGCGTCTTGCAGACGGCTGACCGGCATGTCCACACTCTTCACTGCTCCGGTTACATCCGAGAACTGCAAAGAGATGAACTTGACGTTGTCTTCCTGCACACGAGCGAGCAAATCTTTAGCATTCATTTTTCTCTCCTTTTTCTGAATTTTCC
>JAKAMM010000206.1 GCA_021812905.1 Chloroflexota bacterium
GGGCCGGCCTCCCGTTTTTATCTATCTATGAGTTCCACACCGATTTACAGCTTGCGTCCGCCCGATGTCTATAAGGCTCTTGAGACATCACCAAACGGCATTGCCTCCGCCGAGGCAGAATCGCGCCGCTCGTTGTACGGGCCCAATCTCCTTTCTGAACAAAAGACGACCCCCATTTGGAAAAGATGGATCGTTCAGTTCGCTCATCCGCAAGCTTTCCTTTTGCTTGGAGTTGGTGCGGCGATGTTTTTGCAGAGGGAGATCGTGCTGGGTTCCGTTATCTGGACTCTGGTTCTGATGAACTCTGCTTTATCGTTTTGGCGGGAATATCGCGCCGAGCAAGCCATCGAAAAACTCAGGCAGGTGCTGCCTTCCTATGCCCGCGCCATTCGCGACGGCGAGGACGTTCACATTCCTTCCAGTGAACTGGTGCCAGGTGATGTGTTAATCCTGGCCGAAGGCGATAATATTTCGGTGGATGCACGCGTGGTGGAGGAATATGGATTGCGCGTCAATAACTCGACCTTGACCGGCGAGGCCGTCCCGGTTCGAAAAACAGCGGACGCGTCTTTGCAATCCACCGTCAGCGAATTGGAACGCTCCAATTTGATCTTTGCCGGGACATCCGTCGCTTCGGGAACCGGCCGTGCTGTGGCCTACGCCACAGGCATGTTGACTCAGTTTGGGCGGATCGCACAATTGGCCCAGGCCGTCAAAGAGGAACCGACAAGATTCCAAATTGAATTGAAGCACCTCGGCAAACTAACAACCTGGACTGCGTTGGGCGTTGGCGCAATCGTCGCGGTAGTCGGCTTTTTCGATTTGGGAATGAAGCCCGGCGAGCTGGCTTTGTTGACATTGGGTATCATTGTTGCTGTCATCCCTGAAGGTTTGCAGGCCACTTTGACTCTCTCGCTGGCGATGGCCGTTCAGCGTTTGGCGCAACGCGATGTGCTCGCCAAAAAACTTTCCATCGTGGAGACGCTTGGAACTGTCTCCGTTATATGCACCGATAAAAGTGGTACGCTCACACAAAACCAGATGACCGTCCGCGAGGTTTGGGTGGCTCGCCAACGGCTGAAAGTTTCCGGCGTCGGGTATGAACCGAAAGGCGGATTCTCGCCTGTCCCGGCGGGAAAATTGTTCGAAAACGATTTGAATCTTCTCTTACATGCCGGCCAGAGATGCAATAACTCCCGCATTAATCCGCCTTCGCCGGAGCACCCGTATTGGACGAGCCTGGGCGATCAAACCGAAGCGGCTTTGAAAGTTGCGGCCTTGAAGGCGGGCGTGACCGATGAATCTTTGAATGCTATTTATCCGCGTGTGCATGAGATCCCGTTCGACGCCCGCCGCAAGCGCATGACAACGATTCACCGCACGGCAGATAAAGAAATTGCCTTTATCAAAGGCGCGCCGCGTGAAATCCTCCAGCTTTGCACTTCTGCTCTTGTGAATGGAGAAGTCGTTTCTCTCGATAATGAATTGAAAGCGGAAATTCTGGCGGCCAATGACGATTACGCGCGCGGCGCTTTGCGCGTCCTGGCTTTTGCGCAGCGCGAGCTTCCGCTTCGTTCCGGACATTATACGGTTGAGAACGTCGAACAGGAGTTGACCTTCCTCGGGCTGATGGCAATGATGGATCCGCCGCGGCCTGAGGTTGAGAAGGCAGTGCGGGTTTGCTGCGAGGCGGGTATTCGGATCGCGATGATTACCGGTGATTATGGCCTGACCGCCGAATCCATTGCGAGGCGCGTGGGAATGATCATCACACCCAATCCCGTTATCCTGACCGGCGCAGAATTGGATGCAATGAACGACGCTGAACTTCAGGCGATTCTCAAAAAGGAAGTTCTTTTCTCACGCATGGCGCCTGAACATAAATTACGTCTCGTTGCGGCCTTTCAAGCACGCGGCGATGTGGTGGCAGTGACCGGTGACGGCGTCAACGATGCGCCTGCACTTCGCAAAGCGGATGTTGGCATTGCCATGGGCATTGTCGGGACGGATGTGGCGAAGGAAGCCGCGGATATTATTTTGACTACTGATAATTTTGGGGCGATTGTTGCCGCCATCGAAGAAGGCCGTGCGGTGTTCGATAATATCCGCAAATTTATTACCTATATTTTCTCGAGCAATGTACCGGAGATTCTGCCCTTTATGGTGACTGCATCTTTTCCCGCCATTCCTCTCGCCTTGACGGTCAGGCAAATCCTGGCTATTGACCTCGGCACTGATCTATTCCCTGCTTTGGCGTTGGGCATGGAAAAACCCGAACCGGATATTATGCGCCATCCGCCGCGTCCGCGTAACCAGCCATTGCTGGATCGTGGTCTGCTTGGCCGCGCCTTTGGCTGGCTGGGGCCGATCGAAGCGGCTTTGTGTTATGCCGGTTTCTTGGCTGTGTACTTGTTATCGGGGAATGTCGCTCAATTGCAATTGCCCTGGCTGTCATCACTTATTATTCCGGAGAGTTTAAAATTAGCGCTGGATCCGGAAAAAGTACATATAACCGCAGTCACGGTCTTTCATGCCGGCGTGGTTATGTCGCAAGTCGGGAATGTGTTTGCATGTCGTTCGACGCAGATTCGCAGTACTTATCTGGGTTGGCTGAGTAACAAGAATTTATTGTTTGCGATTGCGCTTGAAATTGGAACCATTGTGGCGCTGATCTATGTTGGGCCCCTGGCGCGCATATTCCAGCATGTGCCGCTTCCGGGATTTTTCTGGATTGGACTTGGTCTGTTTGCACCCGTGCTATACTCGCTGGAATGGATACGTAAGGCAATCGTTCGTCGTTTAAATCGGATAAATGTTAGTCATAGTCAACTGGTTTCGTGAAAGCGGAAGGAGGCATGTCACTATGAAAGTTATCGTTATGGGGTGCGGCCGCGTTGGTTTTCAGGTCAGCTTGATCCTGGCGGAGCAGAATCATGCCGTCACGGTGATTGACCATGATGCAAATGCGATTGCGCGGCTTGGTTCCAATTTCAAGGGCAAAGTCGTACGCGGCCTCGGCTTTGATCGTAATGTTCTGATCGAAGCTGGCGTGGAAAGCGCCGACGCTTTTATAGCGGCCAGTTCATCTGATAACGCCAACATTGTTGCAGCACGCATTGCCCGTAATATTTTTCATGTGCCGCGCGTTGTTGCGCGTTTATATGATCCGCGTCAGGCGGAGATTTATAAACGCCTCGGACTGATGACGATATCAACCACCAATTGGGGTGCGGAACGCATCTGCGAGGTCGTTACTCACACAGACCTGGATGTGGTTTACACATTCGGACAAGGGGAAGCCTCGCTGATAGTGATCGAAGCTTCGCCTCAATTGGCGGGGCGCACTGTCAGTCATATTTCCATTCCCGGCGAGGTAGTTGTGGTTTCCATTACCCGGGAGGATCAGGCGTTTCTGCCGTTGTCCGGATCTGAGATTCAGGAAGGCGATAGAATCCATTTGGCTGTTCTTTCTTCGGCAATGGAACGCGTGGAAGAAATGTTTGGTTTGGAAAGGAGGATGTAGCCATGTACGTTATTGTTGTCGGTGGAGGCAATACCGGTTCGCACCTTGCGTCCCTCCTGCTTGGCAGTGGATATCAAGTTAAAGTCATCGAAGAGCGCACCTCTCTTCTGGATAAACTTAAACAGGAACTTCCTCCTGAAACAATCATGGAAGGTGATGGCAGTTCACCCGTTGTTCTCGAACAGGCGGGCGTGACTCGCGCGAATGTCCTGGCAAGCGTAACCGGTTCTGACGATACCAATTTGGTGGTTACATCGCTGGCGCGCTTTGAATTCAATGTGCCGCGTGTCATTGCCCGCATTAATAACCCGAAGAACGCCTGGCTTTTCACACCTGAAATGGGCGTTGATATCGCTCTTAATCAAGCCGACATCTTGGCGCGGCTTGTGGCGGAGGAGATGTCCCTCGGCGACATGATGACGCTCTATAAAATTCGTCGCGGAAATTACGCGTTCGTCGAAGAAAAGATTCCCGCCGGTGCCAAGGCAATTGGCGTGGCGCTCAAGGACCTTGGATTGGCCGAGCATTGCATCATCGCCGCCATTATCCGTGATGGCAAAATGACATTGCCGCGCGGCGATAGTACTTTCCAGGAAGGCGATGAGATTCTGGCAGTTGCCAGTGCCGACGGCGCGCAAAAACTTTCTGAGCTGCTGGCTCATCCGGTTTATCCCGTGCGTGAGTTGAAGAAGGACGCCAAGTAAACGAAATTGACCGAATCCAAATCTTTACGGTATAATACCGTCCTTCTCCAAATGCCAGACAACTCCCGAT
>JAKAMM010000207.1 GCA_021812905.1 Chloroflexota bacterium
CGTGCGGTAATAAGCGATGCCCACACTGATGCTGAAGAAAGCCTGACAAGCGCCAGAACCAAAGCTGATGAGATCCGCAAACAGGCAATGAAACAGGCCGCAAGCGAGCGGGCCAGGGTGTTAGAGAAGGCTTCTGCGGAAGCGGAACGCGTTCGCAGTCAGGCGATTGCAACGACCCAATTGAAAGCGCGAACCATGCAATTGGAGCAACGCGAAAAGCTGCTCGAAAGTGTCTTTGATTCGGCCCAGCAGAAACTATCCACTGTACAAAGAAGTACCGATTATGAAAAGACCGCGCATCTGCTTTTGCGGGAAGCCCTGGTTCAACTCGGCGCCAAAAAAGCCGTAGTTAAAGCAGACGAAGTAACTCGAAAGTTTTTCACGTCCAGCATAATTGATAAGATCGTAAAGGATCTGGGAATTCAGGTGATTATAGGTGAAGCACTTAAACAAGGTACCGGCGTGATCGTGGAAACAGAAGACGGTCATCGCCAATATGACAATACGCTTGAGACCCGCCTTCGACGAATGCAGGATACTCTTCGCTCCCCGGTTCATCATATTTTGATGGGAGAGTCTTTATGAGCGAACAGATCGGGAGAGTTACATGGATCAATGGGCCGGTTGTCCGCGCTCAGGGATCACGTCACGTAAACATGCTGGATCTGGTGGAAGTAGGCGAAGATCAACTGGTAGGCGAAGTCATTGGCATGGTGGGGGATGTCATCACCATTCAAGTTTATGAAGAAACATCCGGGATGCGGCCTGGAGCTCCAGTCTACACGACGGGCCTGCCGCTTTCGGTCGAGCTTGGCCCGGGCTTGTTACGCAGCATATTTGACGGTATCCAGCGACCGCTTCCGGTTATCGAGATGCGGACCGGATCCTTCATCAGCCGCGGAATGCATCTCGATTCGCTTTATCGAAAAGACCGCTGGGACTTCACTCCCAAACTCAAGGTCGGTGATAAAGTCAGCGGCGGAATGATTCTTGGCACTGTTCCGGAAACAGAGGCATTGGAACATCGGGTGATGATCCCGCCCAATGTGCGCGGGACATTGACATGGGTTGCACCAGAGATGCAGTACGCCATCGATGAGCCGATTGCCCGCGTGCGCACCGACGCTGGCGAACAAGAATTGACCATGTTGCAGCACTGGCCGGTTCGAAAGGCGCGCCCTTATAAATCGCGCCAGGGAAAGGCTGAACCGTTGATCACGGGACAGCGCGTTTTGGACACATTCTTTCCTCTCGCCAAAGGCGGCACAGCCGCGATACCTGGCGCATTTGGATCAGGCAAGACGGTCACTCAACACAGCATTGCAAAGTGGGCAGACGCCCAGGTGGTTGTTTACATTGGCTGCGGCGAACGAGGCAACGAGATGACGGAAGTTTTGCAGGAGTTTCCTCACCTTATTGACCCGCGCAGTGGTCGTCCATTAATGGAACGCACCGTGTTGATTGCCAACACATCCAATATGCCTGTGGCCGCGCGCGAAGCCAGCATCTATACCGGCATCACTATTGCTGAATATTACCGTGACATGGGGTATCACGTGGCTCTCATGGCGGATTCAACTTCCCGTTGGGCTGAGGCCCTGCGCGAAATATCGGGACGATTGGAAGAGTTGCCCGCTGAAGAGGGCTATCCCGCTTATCTCGCGGACCGTCTGGCGGAGTTCTACGAACGAGCCGGCGCGGTCGAAACTTTGAGCGGAGGTACCGGCTCTGTCAGCGTGATTGGCGCGGTCTCTCCTCCCGGGGGCGATTTCTCCGAACCGGTCACGCAACACACCAAGCGCTTTATTCGCTGCTTCTGGGCGTTGGATAAATCCCTCGCTTCGGCACGTCATTTTCCTTCCATCAATTGGTTGGATAGTTATAGCGAGTATATGGAAGACGTGGCGGAGTGGTGGCAGGATGAAGTGGGCCAGGATTGGTATGCTCTGCGTTCCCAGGCCATGGAGATCTTAAGCGAGGAGAGCCGGCTTTCACAAATTGTCAAGCTGGTAGGATCAGATACATTGCCGGACGAACAGCGGCTGGTGCTGGAAACGGCGCGTCTTTTGCGGGAAGGTTTCCTCCAGCAGAGTTCGTTCGATGCTGTGGATAGTTTTTCGACGGTCCATAAGCAGATTCGCATGTTGAACCTAATTCTTTATTTCCATCAGCAGTCTCAAAGAATTATCAAACTCGGCGCGCCCATCGGCATCATCCATGATTTGCCAGTTGTAAACACGCTGATCCGTATGAAAACTGTTGTGTCCAACGATGATTTAACCAAGTTTGATGATGTTGAAAAGGATATCAATGAACAGATCAAGAAACTGGAGATGGAATATCTATGAGTGACGCGCTTGATCTAGGAATAAATGAAGTCATTGGCGTAAGCCGCATCGAAGGTCCGCTGGTATTTGTTGAGGGTACTGGCAGCATTGCCTACGATGAGGTGGTTGAGATCATCGATGCTCACGGACAAATGCGTCTTGGCCGCGTTTTGGAGGTTGGAGAAGGCATCGCAGTAGTGGAGGTCTTTGCGGGTACTACGGGACTCTCCATTGATGGCACGCGCGTTCATTTTCTCGGTAAACCGTTTCATATCCCGGTGGCCGAAGAAATGCTCGGACGCATCTTTAACGGGCTTGGCAAACCGCTGGATGGCGGTCCAACTCCATTGGCTGACCGCTACGCCGACATCAACGGACAGCCGATTAATCCGACGGCGCGCGTTTATCCGGTTGACTATATCCAGACCGGCATCTCGACCATCGACGGCTTGAACACATTATTGAGAGGCCAAAAACTGCCGCTCTTCTCCGGCGCTGGATTGCCGCATGATCGCTTGGCGGCGCAGATCGTGCGTCAGGCAACTTTGGGTGTTCCCGCCGGCCAAAAATCCGACAAAGCAGAGCAGTTCGCCATCGTTTTTGCCGCGATGGGAGTCAAGCATGATGTGGCCGCTTACTTCCGCGATTCTTTTACCGACAGCGGCGCTCTGACTCGCGTGACCATGTTCCTTAATCTCGCGGACGACCCGCCGGTCGAGCGCCTAGTGACTCCTCGGGCAGCTCTTACTCTGGCAGAGTATCTGGCCTTCGAGCGTCAAATGCATGTGCTGGTCATCCTGACTGACATGACCAATTATTGCGAGGCCTTGCGCCAGATTTCCAATATTCGCGGCGAGGTGCCGAGCCGCAAAGGATATCCGGGTTACTTGTACAGCGATCTGGCCTCGCTCTATGAACGCACTGGGCGCATCAAAACAAGCGAAGGTTCAATTACCCAGCTTCCGATCCTAACCATGCCGAACGATGATATTACTCATCCGGTGCCAGATCTGACCGGCTATATTACGGAAGGTCAGATCACGCTTAATCGCGATCTTGATCATCAGGGCACGTATCCGCCTGTTGCGGTTCTGCCCAGCCTCTCGCGCTTAATGAAAGACGGCATCGGCGATGGCCGGACGCGTGCAGACCACAGCCATTGGTCGTCGCAACTCTTTGCGGCGTACGCGCATGTACAGGATGTCCGCGCCCTGGCTTCGGTCATCGGTGAAGAGGAACTTTCAAAAGTCGATCAACAGTATTTGAAATTCGGGCGGGCCTTCGAAAAGGATTTTGTAAATCAGGGCTTGACGGAAAGCCGGACCATCGAAACGACCCTCGAGATTGGCTGGCGTTTGCTTTCCATGCTTCCGCAGGAAGAGCTGACACGTGTCAGTCCAGCCGAAATAGGACAATATTACGTGGAGCGCCGTGACGCATCTTAACATTCCGCCCACTCGCAGCAATCTGCTGCGCATGAAACAGGAATTGCAATTTGCACGCGAGGGATACGAGATCCTGGATCGCAAGCGCGAGGTGTTGACTACCGAACTTATCCGTCTTGCTCATGATGCTGGAGCATTGCAGGAGAAAGTCTGGAAGTTGTTGGAAGAATCTTATCTTGCCCTGGAACAGGCAAAACTGACCATGGGACAGGATCACGTTGAATGGGCCGCTCTGGCAATGAGCCAGACTGTTGATGTTCAACTCAAATTTCGGGGAGTGATGGGCGTTCCGATCCCGCAGGTCGAGTCGCGCGGCGCCCCTCTGGAAATGACTTATAGCATGGGCGCTACGAGTGCGACCCTGGATGAGACAAGCGCCGCTTTCCGAGACGTTTTGAATCACATTCCAGAACTTTCCGAGCTAATGACAGCGGTGTGGAGGTTGGCAGGAGAACTGCGCAAGACTCAGCGCCGGGTCAAAGCCCTGCAGTATATTTTTATCCCCGAATACGAAGAGA
>JAKAMM010000208.1 GCA_021812905.1 Chloroflexota bacterium
TCCTTCCACGTCACATCGCCGATGCCACGACCCAGCGCTTTCGCCACAGCTTCTTTCGCCGCAAAGCGACCAGCAAGCGATTCGACGTTTCCACCCAACGCGTCAAGTTCACGCGCGGTAAACACGCGATTAAGAAAACGCTCGCCATGCGATTCAATCGCGGAGCGCACGCGTTCGATCTCGATCAGGTCGATGCCGGTGGAGAGTTTCATGATAATAACCGCACCATCAGCTAAGGTCCAGCCGTCGCAACGGCCAGCCGCTGCGGGTCAAGATATTTGCGAGCCGCTTCGAGCACATCCGCCGCAGTAACTTTGCGCACCAGATCAGGATAGCGGCGATAATAATCCAATCCAAGATCATAGCGCTCGATATTCACCAACGATCCAGCCACGCCGCCATTGGATTCAAAAGCCAGCGGCAGTCGCCCGATGAAGTTAGCTTGACTATCCGCCAACTCTTCTTCAGTAACAGCTTCTTTGACAAATCGCTTCAACTCTTTGACAATTAAATCGCTCGCCTTCTTGACGTTGGCCGGATTCACACCCGCATTGACCGACCATGCGCCGGGGCCAACTCCTGCGCTCAGACTCGAATAAACATAATAAGCGAGTCCAGCCTTCTCACGAACCGATTCGCCGACGCGTCCCATCATTCCGAATTGACCGAGAATGGAATTACCCAACGAGGCTGCCATATATTCCGGGTCTGTGCGGCGCGGACCGTTCGAGCCGATGACAATATCGGCCTGCGATTTTTCTGCAATCTTAAAATGGCGTTTGACGGTCTCATCCAAAATTTTTAATTCAGGCAGAGCGGGCAATTCATGTTGATCCGGATTCTTCCAATCGCCGAGTGCACGCTGAACCAAGTCTATCGCTTCTTTCGGTTCAACCGCGCCGACAACGGAAATCACCATTCCATGGGGACCAAATCCAAAACGATGATAATCAACGAGGTCATCACGCGTGATGGCTTTGATCGACTCAGGGTTGCCATCCTCCGAGCGCGAGTATGGATGACCTTCGTAAAGAATTTCATCGAAGGTGATATCCGCCATGTCGGAGGTATCCTGCAAGCGAATGGCAAGTCCGGTCAACAATTGACTGCGGAGTTTCTCCACTTCATCGGCGGGAAAAACCGGCTGGCGCATGGCTTCGGATATCAGCCCAAGTAAAAGAGAAAGATCTTCTGCAAGAGCGCGCCCACTGACGCCGGTGGTATGCAAACCAGAATCAAATCCAAAACTGGCGCCGACCGATTCAAGTTCATTGAAGAGTGAGTCGAAGGAATGTTTGTCGGTGCCACGCATCAGCGCAGAAGTAGCAAAATCGGCGAGACCCAGTTTCTCGTCCGGATCGAACAGACTCCCAGTCTGAATGTATCCGCTGATCGAAACGGAGGGACTGTTGAAGTTGGAACGAGTCAAGATTATGATCCCGTTCGATAAAACCTCGCGATGAATATCTTCCGGGCCTGGCAGAGAATTTATTTTCGTTTTGCTCATTTGGATTCTCCGTTGCCCGTTGGCACGTAGGTTCCAACCACGCGGGTCTGCGGACGCAAATATTCGCGCGCCACACGCTGCACATCTTTCGGCGTGACCTTCAACATTTTCTCCAGATATGTTTCGAACCATTTGTAATCAGCAAACATTTCAGCATAGCCAAGCCAGAAGGCCTGGTTGGTAATATTTTCCGTGCCGTAAGCAAAATTGGCGCGCGCTTGTTTGATGGCACGCGCAATCTCTTCTTTTGAAACGAGAGATTCCTGCACGCACTTAATCTCTTCATCGAGTGCGGCCAACGCCTCTTCGGGTTTTCGATTCGGGTGAATGATCAAAGTGATTTGATACAGGAAAGGATCAACGGTCACATTTGAGCCGCCTGAAAGCCCGACTGCAAATTCCTTGTCCACCAGCGAACGATACAAACGCGATGTTTTATTCGAGATGCCGCCGCCGCCAAACATATTTAAGTTCGACGGCCCAGCCAGCAGACTATCCAACACGGACAGCGCGAAGAAATCAGGATGCGAGGCGGACGGAAAGCGATACGCGGCCTGCACATAAACGGTCTCACCCGGACCTTCAACGGACAGCCGCACCTCGCCGCGTTGTTCCGGCTCTGAGCGCGTCAAGCGCGGAGGCGTTGCCCCAGCGGAAATCGGCTCAAATAATTCCTTGATGCGCGCCAGCATTTCCTTCGTGTTGAAATCGCCAGCTACGCCCATGACCGCATTGTTCGGGACATAATATGTGCGATAGTGTTTGTAAAGATCATCACGGGTCATGGTCTTGAGGTCGGCCAAATCGCCGATGACTTCGTGATGATAGGAATGGATTCGGAAAGCCGCTTGCTGAACCGCTTCGCCAAGACGGAACATCGGTTCGTTCTCGTCCCCTTCCCGCTCGGAGATCACCACCGTGCGTTCGGACGAAAATTCCTTTTCATCGAACTCGCTGTTGATCATCCGATCGGCTTCAAGACGCAGGGCAATGTCAATTTTATCGGCGGGCATCGTCTCGAAATAAGTTGTCCAATCCAGGAAGGTAAAAGCGTTTCGCATACCGCCGTCACGCGAGATGGCACGGTCAAGGACTGCGGCTGGGAATTGCGGCGTACCTTTAAATTGCATATGTTCGACCAGATGCGAAATGCCGGTCAGCGGAGGCGCTTCATCGCGCGAGCCGACGCGAAACCACACCCACGACGAGATCAGCGGCGCGGTATGGATTTCTTTCAGCAAAACGGTCAACCCATTGGAAAGTGTGGTTTTTGTAAATATATTTGGCATGACGGGGATTATAAGCGAGAACAGTCGGACAAAATACTATTCTGCCCGACTACTAAATTTCCGCAGAGTGGCTTTACTTTATTTGACACTAATCTTTACGGGCAAATCATGCCACCATTGAGAGACAGAGCAAAAGGATTAATCATACAATAAAGCGGCTTGATCGTATCTTTAAGCCCGCTAATGGCGGGATGTAATTCAGTGTTTTGCAAGGGAATATCCACCGGCACATCGAGCGTGACCGGCACATCTGTCTGGACCGGGACAGTGAAATTCAAAACTACGGTGAGTGCTGTCCCTGCTGGAAGTGTAACGTCAGCAGGCGCATCGATGTTGAACAACGGTGTATTGATCTTCACATGTGCGCCCGTGATAGCAACATCCTGCGCCAGCGTAATGCCTGTCGTTGTCTGTACCGGAATGGAAAGATTTAAAGGAATGTTCGTTTGGACCGGAATATTGGCTTTGATGTGGGCCTGATCCATCAGCTCAAAATTGGAGTAGAGTCCGCCAAGCAGGCCGTTGCCAATCCCAAGAGCATTTCCTTTCAAAAGCACAACACCAAGCGCAATCAGCAAGACCAGATTGACGGTTAATGAAAGTATGCTGGCAATCGTCCAAAAGGCGGGGAGCAGGCGATCCTTCGTCAAACGGGAGCCGTTTTGGGAGTCTGGAGAAGGAGGCGCAGGCTGATTGGTGGAAACATCTGCAGGTTTGGTTTTCTTCGGCAAACGGTCAACGATTTGGGGCTTGGAATGTTCATCCGATTCCTTATCCACATCTGCGCTTGTAAGAATGTTATGGAAGCGATCCACTACACTTTTCTTTTGTTTGTCATCTGGCATTGTCATACAGCCTCCGGTTGAACCGCTTAATCTTAGCATAGATGGCATGAAGTTCCGGCTTTCATTGCGCCTGGAGAGTGCTGCTTAAGTCCGAATAATGGGCGGGAGAAAAGCATTAACCACAGAGAGCGCGGAGTCCACAGAGTTTTGAAAAGGTTTCTGCCGTGGACTCATAGCATATAGCCACACACGTGTATAAGCCAAAGCGGCGAGCATAAGTTCATGGGGATGCCTTGATATACACGCACCGTACCATTTAAGTTTTCAATTCGTCGTTCACCATGCGTACCCAATAACCGCTGATGGGGGGGATTTGCATTTATCTGATCAACTCGTTTTCGGCTTAACAAACATTGGGCATTCCATCGCCTCCCCAGCGCCCGACAACATCGGCTTCGCGTATGCTTTTTTCAAGAACATCGCTAATGCCATTCAAAACACGATCCCCAACGATCCAAGCCCCTGCTTGGCTGGAACTTTGGGATTCCCGTCCGAGTTGCGCGCGCGGCTTCATCCCATCGCGGAGATGGATGAATTAATTGAAGAGCGCACCGGCGCAAAGCCAGGGACGGTTGGCGGATTCTTCGCCCTCAACCCGCGCGTGGACGACATCCCCGAATGATTCAGTGTTGTTCATCGCGGCGT
>JAKAMM010000209.1 GCA_021812905.1 Chloroflexota bacterium
GAACTCGGTCGTTTCATTCAACCGGATTCCATTGTACCAAATCCTGGCAATTCACAGGCCTACGATCGCTATTCCTATGCGCTAAACAATCCCGTTCGATATACTGATCCGACAGGACATAAGTATTGTAACAAACTGGATGAAGAAGAGGAGTGCATGAGTGAACAAGAAGAAATCATGAGCGCAATTCTTGAACAGAATAATCGTCTAGCAAATATGGTCAAAAGGGGAAAAATGAAAGATTTAGAAGCGTTTGCCAGATTGGTTGAGTATGCTGCCTCGCTCACGCCCGGTTGTATGAAATGCTTAATCAATAACGTCGGAGCGGTCATCACCGGTTACAGTAAGGGAAATTATGCGCAAAGCGAACTTACAGGAGCTCCTCGTGATCCATACTATGCTGAAGCGACGAAATTCGGGCAATCGGGTTATGATCCAATCTTTCAAGATCCACCAAGATCTGTGGCAGCCGGGGGCGGGAACCAGACGTTTCATTTCTGGTTCTATGCCCAAGTTGGCTTTGAATCAGGTAAAAGCGTGGGCAATGCAGGTGTTCTTGCACACGAAACCATAATTGGAAACCCAGCGGGAATGTCCGCCCAAGATTTATATCTAGGCTATGAAGGGGTAAAGTTGGGAAGCCAAATGGCCGCTGGCACTATTAGCATGAGCGATGTTGGAAAGTACATATTACAAATACTGTCGCCCGGGTCGCCCACTGCACAATACTATCAAAGCATTTATAACCAACCGCTCCCCGTTCTCTGGCCGTGAATATGTCTGCGTTGTTTATCAAAAGGAGTCCATATGTTGTTGAATTTGCAGAAGAAACCGAGATTTCGGAAAATAGTTACTGCCATCTTGATAGTTTTGTGTGCTTTGCCAATCTTATACGCTACTGTGTACCGTTTCTCGGACTATTATATTTGCCGGAGTCTGATCAGCATGAAACTTGGTATGGGTTTTTCTCCTTCAACGATTGAAGGCTACATTCAGGATACACTTTCACCAGGTCTATCGAGAGACGAGGTTGGTTCCAGGTTAGAAGAAATAGGCAGAATAAAGGTCGTACCGCTAGGAAATGTCAATGGCGTCTGGTCTGACCAGATAAATATACAAATCTGTACAGATCCTTTTAACCGAATAATCATATTTGCCAACTACTCGGCTAGTGGCCACTTAATATCGATAAAGATAGCAGATGAGTAGCGCCAAGTAGCCTATTCATGCTTTTCCTGCAATCAATGGATTACAAATCGCTCTTGCTGGATTTGTAATCCCACATGCGCGATCAAAGCGGAAACACAGTCACGCACAATTGGACCGTCCTTTAGGCTGAGTTGCATAGATGGAATAGAAAGCTAAGAGCAGAACGCGAACTGAAAATGAAAAAACGAACCGACTGGAAACCCAGCAGGCTCGCCTTTGAGTGAGAGTGAGTGAGATTATACCGCTAACGCGGCACATGTACTGCGCTCATGTTGGCGCTCTGCACCTTAACATCCTCCAATAATCCCAGTCCTTCGCGCAGGGCGCGCACCAGTTCGGTCTGTTGGGGATTGAGGGAACCGTTGCGGAGGGCATCGGCCAGGGCGATGAGTTCCCCGATCCTGGGCGGCTCCTTCACCGAATCTTCTGGCAAAGCCAACTGCTGCTCCACCTGGTGCATGGCCGAGTAGTAGTCTGCGGCCAGCGTGCCATCATACAGACGTGCATAACCCAGGGTGGTGTCAATCTGCTTGTGCCCCAGGATCATCTGCACCGAGAGGACAGGCGCACCCGCGTTTAACAGCAGGGTTGCACAACTGTGTCTGAGCTGGTGAGGCGAAGCCTTCACCCCGCAGCGCAATCCATACGTCTCCAGACGTTGGAAGCAATAGGAGCGGGAAAGCGGCGCATGGCGATAGAGAAACACGTTTTGCGGCAAATATTCGGCCTGTCCACCTGTCCCCGCCAGGGGGCGCACCGCCAGATATGCCTGCAAAGCGCCCAAAACGGCTTTGTCCAGGTAGATATAGCGGTCTTTCAGCCCCTTGGATTGCTCGATGCGCAGGCGTCTGGCCTCCCACTCGATGTCCTGCAATTTCAAATGGCGGACTTCGCAGGTGCGCAGTCCGCAGTGCAGCATGAGCAGGAACCAGGCCAGGTCGAGACGGCCGATCCGGCGATGTCCTGCGTGAGACGAGTTGGCCTGCGTTTGGATGACCGCCTGCAACTTGCGGAGTTGCTCCACAGGCACATCCCTGGGCATTCGCCAGCCCTCCTTCAACGGCTCCACCAACAGGAAGCGCTCGCAGACCGCCCGACCTGTTTCGCGCACAAACCAGGCCAGGTGTTTCAGCGCAGATAAACTATCGTTGACAGTGGCAGGTTTCACCCCCGCTTCCAGCCGATGATCCAGAAAGGCAAACCAGAGCTGCGGCGTGAGGTCGGCGATGCTTTTCAAGCCTGCCTGTTCGGCCATCCAACGCAAAGGACGCGTTAGCCTGTACAACGTGTCGCGGCTGCACTCGAAGCGCTGTTCCAGTTTCCAGGCGCGCTGGCAGTGAGTGAGAAACTCGCGCACCTCGTTTTGCAGTTCAGGCGAGAGCGAACCGATCGTGTGCTCCCAGGGCAGTTGCTTTTCCTTCTGTGGGTGATGACAACGCAGGCAAAGGTATTCTGCGAATTTCTTCAAGCCCTTGCCATAGTCTGCCTGGGTGCTGGGCAGGCGATGACTGTTTGCCAGGTGTTCCCGGACGAACTCAAGGTCCGCCTCAGGATCAATCGTCCAATACGGTTTGCGCAGATAGCCGATCGCCATCCGCACGGCCGCGCCATAGATGTTCAAGGCGGAAGGACCATAGCCGTTTTCCTTGAGCCAGTCCCGAAAGCCTGTGTAGAAGCCGATGTTCTCGGAAGACCACTCCAGGTAACGCTGAACCTCCAGGTCTTTGAGCAGGGCGTTCTTGAAGTGAAAGCGGCGTTTGCGGATCATCGCTCCCCCTCCTCCTGCGGGGACTTCGCCAGCGGCAGGACTTGCAGGATCTCCTCCATCGCTGCCCGATAATCTTGCTGCGCCTGCGCATCCGAAATGTGCAAATACACTTCCGTACTCTTCAAGCGTGCATGGCCGAACAAGCGTTGGATGGAAGTCACGGGCACATGCGCTTCGGTGAGATGCCTGCCAAAGGTATGCCTGAATTGATGGCAGGTCACCCACAATCCCGCCTTGCGGCAATAGCCTGCTAAACGATCCTGAATGCCTGTGACCGAGAGTCTTTTGCCAAAGCGATTGATAAATACCGCTGCCTCCCGAACCTTGGGTCTCTTCTCCAACCATAACTTCAACGCAGACAAGGGTTGCGACGAAAGATAGGCCACGCGTTCATAATTGCCCTTGCCGTGCAGCCACAGCCGGGGCAGGCTGCCCGAGGAGGGTTCGAGATACAAATCGTTCAGCGATAGATTATGCACTTCGCCCACGCGCAATCCGCACCTTAACATCAAGAGAAACATGGCCCGGTCCCGCGGCTGGTGGATGACCGAGAACAGGGTTTCGAGGACCCGATCTTCCACGTCGTGCGGCAATCGTTCTCCCGGGCGGATAAAATGCCGCTTCGGAATGACAGGGTTGAGGCTGGCCTGCTCTTCATGCACATACAGAAACTGATAGAAAGAGCGAAGCGCACATAACCTGCGGTTCACCGTTCCAATGGCATGGCCCATCTTCTGCGAATGCTCGATGAACGCATCAATGTCCTGAACCTTCACCTCCATGCACGGTTTATTGATCCATGCGAAGAACAACTTCAGGTCGCTGCCATAATGCACAGCAGTGCTGGACTGCGGCGCTTTCCGCCTCAGCCAACTCACGAACGACTCGATTTCTGGTAACATGGGAACTGCCTCCTGGTGGTGGATTTGGAAATGAAACCTGTCCGGTTCGAGTTCCAACTTACTACCAGGAGCTTTTCAACACAACCCCTAAATCTTACGCGAAGTTAATGTAACTACGTTGGTGATTTCGGTCTCCTATATTACGGGGCCCGCTGGTACGACAGTTATCTTAACCGCTGGGCCCAACCTGACAGCATTGTGCCTAATCCGAAAGATGCTCAGGCTTGGGATCGCTACTCCTACACCAATAACAATCCTGTCCGCTATAACGATCCGTCCGATAGTATGTCAAGAGTTGTGTAAAATTTCAGGTGGCTTGGTAGCCGATGCAGGAACAGAGATATTTCTCAAATGTAGGCTGCGAACCACCGCATAGAACAACAGCAAGCAACTGTTTTCGT
>JAKAMM010000210.1 GCA_021812905.1 Chloroflexota bacterium
TGCCGCGTGCGCCGATGATCGTCATGACCACGTCCACGGTCTCCATCGGCTTTCCATTCGCATCCTTTTTCGACAGGTGCGGGCCAACCGGGATACCGCGTCCATTATCTTCAACGGTTACGCTGCTGTCAGAATGGATGGTAATGTTGATGCGGGTGCAATAACCGGCAAGCGCTTCGTCGATGGCGTTATCAACAACTTCATAAACCAGGTGGTGCAGGGCCTTAATGTCTGTGCCGCCCACGTACATGCCCGGGCGTTTACGGACATGCTCAATGCCTTCCAGGGCCTGAATGGAACTGACATCATACTTGGTATTGGTTTGAGCCACAAAATCCTCCGAACAAATTCTCCGCGATCAGCGGCAAAAATGTTAAGCCTGTTGCGTTGGCATGCTTGAGCGCATTCGATCAAGCACAGTTTGGATCCAGACCGTCATATCACGGTAATATATAAAAGATGAAGCCAGCAAAGCGGTGGTGACAAAAGCATGACCAAGGATTCCGATCAGCGTCAGCCATGAATCGTCGGACGGGATGGCCCACAGAAAATTCAAGCCTATCCCGATCATAAGAATCGTTAGAACAAAGAGACTGCTGGACGGCATGGTAAACCGCGCCGTTTGAAAACTGGACAGGATGGACGCTACGGCATTTTGCTTGCGAACGAACATTCCCAGTGCTGAGAAGAAAATCGGCACGACCAGCCACATAGACAGGAATCCGATAAAGAGCAGGACACCCTGTCCAATTAGCGGATTAAGCATAAAGAGGAGATAAAGAATGAAAGCAGCGGGCATGCCAAAAATCCAGAATAGAAGCGACCAGATCAATGAGTAAACAAGCGTCTGAGTGACAGCGCGGCCGACAGAAATTTGCGAATCTGAGGTCAGGACAAGACTGGCGATCCAGCGAAAGTACAATCCACCTAAAACCCACCCCGCAAAAATAAATAAAAACATCCCGGCATAAAAGTGAAGGGGAGTGTCCACCTGAAAAGTCAATGGGGCGCCGAATGGGGTTTGCACTGAACCTTTGCTGCTGATCAAACTGGCAACACCGATCGGAAAGGTACGCAGAGCAGAGAATATATTGATCTGATTTAAGGAGGTCTGCATTTGAGCCAGCGTCTGAACGTCAGTGGCCGCAACGCTGGTTCCCGCAAAAAACTTTTTGACCTCGTTGAGAGTGGTCAAAAACAGTTGGGAGACACTGAGATGCGGGCCAAGCCACAAAAAAAGATCAACGGCAAGCGGGAAAAGAATGGCCGTTATATGGCCTGCAATAGTATCGAAGCCTGTTCTCAATGCCATAATAATACTGGGCGGAGGCGGCAGGATGGTTGTCTCGTTTTTTGATGATTCCATAGTTACTTGATTCTACCATACCCATACAGGCATTCGCAAATCTGTTCTACTTTTGAGGATATTATTCGACCATTGACACAGTTTCTCTACCGTTCCTTTTGAAAATGGACGCGGAATAACGCGGATGGGCTGATTTTTGAATTAATTTCCGCGTTTTCTGTGCCCACCCGCGCCTTGTACCGATTTTAAACGGTAGAAAAGACGCAATTCGGTTGGATAAATCGGGTAGAATCTGGCTTATGCAGGAGCAACAACGTTATCTTCCAGATGCAAACCGTGTAGGGGTATTTGCGGCAGTCGTTCTGCTCACCTACGCGCTGGATCATCTAGTCAGAACGCCGGGCGTTACTTTGACTCTGCAATTGCCCGGCTTCTATTTTGCCTATCCGCTTACTCTTAGCACAGCCATGACCTTAATGGCCTCTGGCCTGACGGCCACCGGCATGGACTGGCTATTGCACAGCCACCCTGCCCTGCAAAGCCAGCGGACCGTCGAACACTGGCTCCTACCCACATTGACCGCCTTTATCCTGGGAATATTGCTTAATATTCTGCCCACGGGGACTTCGTGGTGGATAGGTTTTGCATTGAGCGCCAGTATTTTGATCTCTGTTTTCCTGGCCGAATACATCACAGTTAATCCTGGCGCGCCAGGCTATCCGTTGGCTTCGGCAGGCCTGATCGCTCTTTCATACGCATTATTCTTTCTGCTTGCAATCGCCTTACGCACAGGAGGCGCTCGCTTGTTTTTGATCATCCCCGCTGTTTTTTTCGCTTCAGGCCTCGTATCACTGCGAACTCTGCATCTACGTTTGAGCGGCCGCTGGGAATTCCCGTGGGCGATCGGCATCGGCATTGTCTGCGCGCAAATCGCAGGCGGATTGCATTACTGGCCGTTATCATCCGTGCAATTCGGGTTGATCTTACTGGGTCCGCTCTACGCACTAACGGCGCTCACCGACAATCTCAGCGAAGACATCCCCGTGCGGCGAGCTTTGGTGGAGCCGGGTATTATCCTGGCCTTTGCCTGGGGCGCGGCCGTATTCATCCATTGATGCAAATCAAGCCTGAACATTGGGATGCGATGTACGCCCATGTCGAAACCAATGCGCCGCTTGAAGCCTGCGGACTATTAGCTGGCAAAAATGATTCGGTGGAAAAAGTTTTCTTGATCACGAATCAAGCCCAAAGTCCGGTACGGTTTCAGATGGATCCAACCGAACAGCTTCACGCTTTAGACTGGATCGATTCCAATGGATTGGAACTGCTCGCCATCTTCCACTCGCATCCTGCCGGACCTGAAACGGTTTCCACTACCGACATCGAAGAGGCCGCTTATCCCGTTGTCAACATCATCTGGTCGCGCAACAACGGTTCATGGCAGGCGCGCGGATTTTGGATCGAGGATGGACACGTGACCGAAGTAGAACTACGAATCACCGGCGGCGAGTAACCTTGCCTGCCTTCTTGTGTTACCAGTCATAGCCCAACTTGGAGGAACGTTCATGCAAATGTTTATGGATGCCGGCATCGTGGTGCTGGCGTATCTTTTTGGCTCAATCCCCTTCGGACTTCTGGTGGTAAAGCTAAGCACCGGCAAAGACATTCGCCAGGTCGCCAGTGGACGCACTGGGGGCACGAACGCCATGCGCGCTGCAGGTCTCGGCGCGGGACTGTTGACGGCGTTACTCGATATTCTCAAAGGCGCAGTGACCGTTTGGGCGGCACAGGCACTGACCGGTAACAATTGGATACACATGCTAGCGCCCATCGCCGCCATCCTCGGACACAACTATTCTGTGTTCCTGGCTGAACGCGATGAGAATGGAAAGTTTCGCTTGCGCGGCGGAGCAGGCGGCGCGCCAACCGTTGGCGGTGCAGTCGGATTATGGTGGCCTTCCTTTTTCATCATCATTCCCGTCGGCGCATTGATCTTCTTTGGCGTTGGATATGCGTCCGTTACAACAATGAGCATAGCCTTGATCGCCACAGCAATATTCACCGTGCGTTACTTTATGGGACTTTCACCCTGGCAGGATATTCTATATGGCGTGATTGCATTCCTTATGTTGGTATATGCATTGCGCCCAAACATTAAAGCATTGATGGAAGGCCGCGAACGTTTCCATGGCTGGCGTCCGTGGAAAAAGCAAGAAGAAACAAAGGAAGAATAAGAGACGAGATATCAAAGCAACAACCCGACATAAAATCATGTCGGGTTGTTGCTTTTTCATAAGAACGAGGCTATTCCCCGCGAGCGTCTCTGATCAACTTGTGCAAGTTGCGTTTGTGCAATGCATCCGCCAATCCTCCCAAATAGACGCGGCTCTTGCCGCATTCTTCAATGCCGGCGCCGTCAGCCAACTCCTCGGTTGGCTTGCGCCGCGCCGCGGCTTTGGCAGCTTTCTTGATATTTGTGATGTACGCCAGGTTGTCTTTTACGGCCGCTTCGATCTCGCCGCGCAAAACAATATCGCCATGGCCTTGCACGATATTCTCAAGCCCCATGCGCCCGATCTTCTTGATGGATACGGCAATATCATCCGCGTCGCCATCCACGATATAAGGTAATGGCATGAATGAATCACCGGCAAAGAGTACCCGATCTTCCTCCACCAGCACCGCGATCCCATCTTCACTATGACCCGCCGAGGACATGATCGTCAGATTCTTTTTACCGACACGCAGATTGACCTCGCCGCTGGTAAACGTCATTTGCGGCAGCACGATTTTGACCTGGCGAAGCATAGCATTCTGCTTCTGAGCCGCTTCCAGCGATGGACGCCCGCGCTCGTCCAGAAATTCGCGGCAAAGCTCGTGAGCGATGATTGTGGCGCCAGGGAAGAAACAGTTTCCCCAGGCATGGTCGGCATGATAATGAGTGTTGATCACATAACGCACCGGTACACT
>JAKAMM010000004.1 GCA_021812905.1 Chloroflexota bacterium
TCCGCGCGATTGCAAAAATATAAAATACGCGCTCGTGCTCGTAAAATCCTGGCAGACCGAGCGTGCCGCGCCTCAACTTGCAGAATGTTTGCCCGATGATGGATTGGCCATCACGCTCCAAAACGGACTTGGCAATCGAGAAATTCTCGCGGAGCAATTGGGCGAGTCGCGCGTGGCGTTGGGTATCACAACTACCGGCGCGACTCTGCTCGGGGCGGGACTGGTCAAAGCCGGGGGCGAGGGAAAAATATCCATCGAGGCGCACCCCGCTTTGGGTCCGGTGGAAGAGGCGCTCAAGTCCGCAAAGTTCAACGTGGAAATTGTGTCTGATGCAAAATCACTGGTGTGGGGAAAACTCGTTATCAATTCTGCCATCAACCCATTGACCGCCTTGCTGCAAATCCCAAATGGTGAATTATTAAACCGCCCAACCGCGCGCGGGTTGATGCGCGCACTGGCAGAAGAAACTGCATCCGTTGCAAAAGCAGAAAAAGTTAAACTGCCATTTAAAAATCCCGGTGATGCAGCGGAAGATGTGGCGCGCAAGACAGCGCTGAATCATTCGTCGATGTTACAGGATGTGCAACGCCGCGCGCCGACCGAGATCGATGCTATTTGCGGAGCAGTCGTGCGAATAGGAAAGAAACACAAAATCGCAACACCTATCAATGACGTCTGTTGGCAACTAGTACAGGCGCTGACTCCTTCGCATCATCGCAATTAGCGCTAGGGGACATCAAGGCGGGTGACATTCTTCCGCCTTGTTCATGCAATTCATGAGTACTCCGTCTTTGGCTTACATGGTAAGATTCAAGAAACTTCATTGGAGGCGTCCATGCGAAAGTGGATGATGTTCCTGTTTATTTTAGGGATGGCTGCATTCCCTTTTTCAGTTCATGCGCAGAATGAAATCAAACTGGCGGGTATTCAAGTACAACTGTGGCCTGAGTATGACCAACCCAGTATGCTGGTAATTTACGATTTTCAGGTTGCAACTTCGACCGCCCTGCCCAGCACCGTGAATATTCGCATTCCGAAGGATGCCAAGCTAAGCGCGGTCGCACAAACAGCGGCTAATGGCCTGGTCAACGCTGAATACGATGGACCCACCGTGGTCGGAGACTGGCAGGTGGTTGGGGTAAAAATTTCAGAGCTGGCTACTTATCACGTTGAATTCTATGAGCCGCTTTCCAAGAACGGCACGACGCGTCAATTTGCCTATTTATGGCCGGCTGATTACGCCGCGGACGATTTTAGCGTCAGCGTGCGCGAGCCAACCGACATCACACAAATATCATCGAATCCATCCATGCCGGAGAGTCAGGGCAAGGATGGCGCAACTTACCTGCAAAACGATTTCGGCGCCCTGAGCAGCGGACAACAATTTACATTGGACCTGACCTATACTAAAACATCGGACACATTGGGCGTGCCACAACAAAACGTTCAGCCGACAGTGCCGCTGAGTGCTGATACGCCCGGACGTGTGATGTTCAGCAATTACCTGCCATATATTCTCGGCGCGCTGGGCGTGGTCTTGATCGTCGGCGGACTGTTCTATTTCTGGCGCTCCAGCCGCCGCGGGTCACAAGTTCGCCAGCGGCATCCAACTCAGGCCGAGAAGGAAAGTGAAAGCGATATTTATTGTCATCAGTGCGGAGCACGCGCCCGTACCGCCGATCGCTTCTGCCGTGTTTGTGGAACAAAACTGAGGCTTGGAGAATAGAACATGATCGTGATCAGCGAGCATCAGAGAATATGGCTTTGTACCTGGTAACTTAATGGTAGATTTTTGGATGGAAATGGATTTAGTTTAGAGATAAAAAAATAAACTTGCACGGGCGCAAGCCTAAGAAAGGACGGGACCGTGCAAATAGAATCCATCGTCATCATCTACTTTTTCTACGGTCTGGCCTTCTTTAGCATGGGCCTGCTTGTGGCTATGGAAGGAGGCCGCTCCTCCGACGAGCGCGTACGCAAAGCGCTGCGTCCGTTGGCTGTATTCGGGCTAATCCACGCCGCGCATGAATGGGTGGAAATGTTCATTCAGATCGGAGAAATGAACGGGCACAGTCCATCGCCGATTCTCTCCATCCTCCAGCTTGCCACACTCTCATTCTCATTTCTTTCCCTGGCCGCTTTCGGCGGTTACCTGCTCGCCAAGGACGAGATCGCCCAGCGCATCAGCTTATTGGTGCCATTGGTTCTTGAAGCAGTCTGGGTATTTGGCCTCATCAACATCAAGAGCCATTATCTACCCGCCGATGTATATGACGCTGTCCACGTCTGGACACGCTACTCCCTCGCCGTACCGGCCAGCCTGATCGCGGCCAGCGGCCTGATCGCACAACAGCGCGCCTTCCGGCGCGCGGGTCTCGTCCGCTTTGGACAGGATGCCATGTGGGCCGCAGTCGCATTCGGGTGGTACGGCCTGGTCGGTCAGATCTTTGCCAACGCCAGCGCCCTGCCGCCCTCCAACTTCATCAACCAGGATACATTTCAACAATTCTTTGGGTTCCCCATTCAACTCCTGCGCGCAATCACCGCCAGCGTGGCGGCCTTCTTCGTCATCCGTTTTTTGCGCGCTTTCCAGGTCGAGACTGAACAAAAGATCGCCAGCCTGCAAACCGAGCAGCTGAAAGAATCACAGCAACGCGAAACCATGCGCGGCGAACTCTTTCGACGTGTGGTGGCCGCCCAGGAATCCGAACGTCAGCGCATCGCGCGCGACTTGCATGACGAGACCGGACAATCTTTGACGGCCATCGGCATGGGTTTACGCGGACTCGAAAGCCGCCTCACGCGGGACCCGAAGCGGGCTACCGATACCCTGCGCGAACTCCAAACACTGACAGCGGATTCCCTTAAAGAGCTTCAGCGTCTGATGGCTGACCTGCGTCCATCGCATCTCGATGATCTCGGCCTTTCAGCCGCGCTGCGCTGGTACGCGGGAAAGATCGAAGAACGGTATCCGCTCAAAGTCCACGTGGATATTCGTGGTTATGAACAACCCATCGACGAAGCCGCGCGCATCGCCACGTTCCGCATTATCCAGGAAGCCTTGAACAACGTCGTCAAACATTCCGAAGCAAGGACCGTTGAGATCGATCTCGACTTTGAAGACAGGCACATGCGTGTGCGTGTGCGTGATGACGGCCGCGGCTTTGACCTTGACCGCGTGAAGGCAGTGCAATCATCGTCCCGTCCATCGCTGGGACTGGCCGGAATGCAGGAACGCGCCGCTCTGCTGGGTGGAAGAGTCTCCGTCCAATCGCGGCCCGGGCAGGGAACACTGGTCGAAGCATCCATACCGTATCATTACGAAAGCGAGAAGCAAGATGACCATACGCCTGTTACTGGTGGATGATCATGCCGTTGTCCGTTCGGGGCTGAGGATGCTGCTCGGCTCCGAAAGCGACGTTGAGATTGTGGGCGAGGCGGGCACAGCCGCGGAAGCAATTGAGGCCGCCAATCAAATAATGCCCGATGTGATCCTGATGGATATTGGCCTGCCCGATCTCTCCGGCATCGACGCCACGCGCGAGATCAAAAAAAGATTTCCCAAAGTTGCCATCGTGGCGCTGACCATTCACGAAGACCAGGAATATTTTTTCAAGATGCTGGAAGCGGGCGCATCAGGTTATGTACCCAAACGCGCCGCACCGGAAGAATTGATTACCGCCATCCGCGCCGCTGCAACCGGGCAGGTGTATTTGTATCCATCGCTGGCGAAATTACTGGTCAAGGATTATCTGAGTCAGGATCATGCCTCCGATGCAAAATCGAAGCTGGATGGCTTGACCGAGCGTGAACGTGAAGTGCTGACCCATCTGGCCGAAGGCGCAGGCAATGATGAAATAGCTTCTGCGCTGGTCATCAGCCCGAAGACGGTGGAGCGCCACCGCGAGAACATCATGCACAAGTTGAATTTACATTCACGCTCAGACCTGGTGAGATATGCGATCAGGAAGGGGATTATCAAGGCTTAGATTCAACTCGCCAATACAACAGACTGCTCAAAGCATACATCAAAAGGCGTCTTGAAACCAAAAGACATTCTCAGGAACGATGATTGAGTTTATCAGCCGCAGAAATGGAAAGGGCTTCGGTCACCTTCGAGCAACCACTTCCATTTGGGAAATATGGGCGAATGAGTCCATTCGTGTTTGCGCTGACTTTCCAATGCTTCCATCGCCCGAACCACGTGGCAACTTGCCATCAATGGCAACAACTTGTCCACCTGTAATCTCATATGTTTTATGCAACTTGGTGTACTCGGCATCGGTTTCACCAGAGGATACGCCATTTTGACTAATTACTCACCTTACGCAGTTAGCCGTCATTGCGAGCGCTTTTCGCGAAGCAATCCCCGCTTCCGCAATGAGATTGCGTGGGTATTGCGTAAGCTGAGTCAATCAGGATATATATCATGGCACAATGTGCCAAAAATTCCTTGACGAAATTTAGCCAGAGCATTATACTTCATTCATACGACTAATCAGATTAATCAGATATTATGCTTAGAGAACGCATTTCCCCCGATATTTCTGAGTTCCTCCGGTATCTTGCTTCGCACGCTGAGGCCGAGAGTGGACTAGCCACGCTTACTGAACTCAGCCGTGAGCTCGGTATCAGCGTGGCTGGGTTACGGGAACAACTTGAAGTGGCGCGCGCTCTCGGTTTAGTGGAAGTCCGCCCGAGAACAGGCACGAGGCGACTTCCTTATTCCTTCACCCCGGCGGTCAGGCAGAGTCTGCAATACGCGCTGGCGCTCAACTCAGGCCACTTCCAAAAATATTCTGAATTGCGTAATCATGTTGAGGCAGCTTACTGGGACGAAGCCGTCAGGCTCCTGACCAGTGAAGATAAGCAGGAACTGCAGGTACTGATGGCGCATGCTCTGGAAAAATTGAGCGGCAGTCCAGTTCAGGTGCCTCATGAAGAGCACCACAAATTACATCTGCTTATTTATAGCCGACTGAAAAATCCATTTGTCACCGGTTTATTAGAAGCATATTGGGAAGCGTACGAAACAGTTGGATTGAACGTTTACGCAGGCGGCATGGATTATTTACAGGAAGTCTGGCAATATCATTCGAAGATGGTAGAGTGCATCTGCAATGGCAATTACCAAGCGGGACGCGAGGCCCTGATCGCTCATATTGACCTGCTCGCGCATCGCCCTGGTTAGCAAATTATTCGCAGTGTCTTTCATCAGTGCTGCGATAAAACATTTAGGAGACCTATGTCGAACAAAATCATCAACGATTTTTCCATCACAGTCGGCACGGTGAACGGTTCAGGCAGTTCAACCGCCAACACAACCATTTTGCGCGCGCTCTTTAAAATGGGCATCCCCGTTTCGGGAAAGAACCTGTTCCCATCGAACATTCAGGGCCTGCCAACGTGGTACACCATCCGCGCCAACAAGGATGGATTCGTCGCCCGCCGCGAGGAACATGACATCGTTGTTGCCATGAACCCCGCCTCGTTCGCGCGCGACCTGGCAGAGACCGCCGTTGGCGGGGCTTTCTTTTATCCTGACGACATCAAGCAACCCGTCACTCGCACGGATATTGGCGCTTATCCCATGCCGGTAAAAAGCATCGTGCGCGGCGATCCGAACATTCCCAGCGATTATCGTGATCTCGTCGGCAACATGGTTTACGTCGGTGTACTGGCGCAGATGCTTGGCATAGACCTGGACAAGATCAAGGCTGCACTGACTTTCCATTTTAAGGGCAAGCAGAAACCGATCGACATGAACTTCAACACAGTCAGGGCCGCTGCAGAATGGGCCAAGGTTAACCTTGAAAAGAAAGATCCGTTCCACGTTGAGCCAATGAACAAGACTCATGATCTCATCATGGCGGACGGCAACACTGCCGCGGCGCTCGGCTCCATTTTTGGCGGTGTGCAATTCGCGGCATGGTATCCAATCACACCGGCCACCAGCCTCGCCGAAGCGTTGAACGATTATCTGCCCCAACTCCGCCAGCGCCAAGACGGCAAACACACTTACGCCGTCGTCCAGGCAGAAGATGAACTGGCCGCAATCGGTATGTCCATCGGCGCAGGCTGGAGCGGACTTCGTTCCATGACTTCCACATCCGGCCCGGGCTTGAGCTTGATGACCGAGTTCGCAGGCCTGGCTTATTATTCCGAAGTTCCGGTCGTGATCTGGGACGTGACCCGCATCGGCCCTTCGACCGGTTTGCCGACGCGCACATCCCAGGGCGACTTGACCTTCGTGGCCTTCATCGGTCACGGCGATTCTCAATCCGTTATTTTGCTGCCCGGCGGCGTGGACGAATGCTTCGAGTTCGGCTGGAAGGCTTTCGATATTGCCGAGCGTTTGCAGACTCCGGTCTTTGTGTTGAGCGATCTCGACATGGGTATGAACCAGTGGATGAGCAAGCCATTCCAATATCCAAATACGCCGATGGATCGCGGCAAAGTTTTATGGGAGAAAGATCTCGAAGAGATCAAAGGCAGCTGGGGACGTTATCTCGATAAGGACGGTGACGGCATTACCTATCGCACCGTGCCAGGCAATAAGAGTCCGTTGAGTTCATACTTCACACGCGGCACAGGTCACGATGAATATGCCAAGTACAGCGAAGAAGCTCCGGTCTGGCTGAAAAATATGGACAGACTCAAGAAGAAATACGAGACTGCCAAGCAATACATCCCCGCGCCGGTTCTGCATAAAATGAACGGAGCGACGGTTGGCATCATCGCCTTCGGCTCGACCGAGGCCGCGGTGCTCGAAGCTCGACATCAACTTGCAACTGAGCATGGAATAAAAACGGATTTCCTACGCGTGCGCGCCATGCCCTTCACGGACGAGGTCACGGCTTTCATTAAAAAGTATGATCAGATCTTCGTAGTTGAAATGAACCGCGATGGTCAGATGGATCAATTGCTAAAAATGGATTATCCCGAATACGGCACACGCTTCAAATCTGTGGCGTTCGGCGACGGGCTGCCTGCCTCCGCCAGGTGGGTACGCGAAGGAATTTTGGCGAAGTACAAAAATCCGGTAACGGTCAAAGCCATCAGCGTTGCGAAAAAATCTCCAGCCAAAGAAAAAGTAAAGAAAACGGTGGCCGCTCCCAAGTCGAAGAAAGTTGCGACACACAAGGTCTCGTCCGTAAAGACAAAGACCAAATCCAAAAGAAAATAAATCCTGATCCGAAAAGTTTAGCGGATAAACAAGGAGACTACCATGACTGAAACTCTTCCTATGGCTGGCGTAAATGTACAGGTAAATCTGGCCGGCCTCACAAAAAATGATTACCGCGGTGCGCCCAGCACGCTCTGCCAGGGCTGCGGCCATAACTCGATTTCGAATCAGATCATCGCCGCACTTTATGAAACGAACATTGTGCCAGAGAACGTAGTCAAATTCAGCGGCATCGGTTGTTCGAGCAAATCACCGACCTATTTCATGAACCGTGCGTTCGGCTTCAACAGCCTGCATGGACGCATGCCGTCCATCGCTACCGGTGCATTGTTTGGCGATCATCACATCAAAGGTTTGGGCGTTTCCGGCGATGGCGACACCGCCAGCATCGGCATGGGCCAGTTCAAACATATTATGCGCCGCAACGTCAACATGGTTTACATCGTTGAAAACAATGGCGTATACGGACTCACCAAAGGCCAGTTCTCGGCCACGTCTGAGGTCGGATTGAGCCTCAAGCATCAGGGTGTCAATCAATACATGCCGATTGATATTTGCATGGAAGCGCTCGCTTCCAACGCGACCTTCGTGGCGCGCTCTTTCGCGGGCAATCCCAAGCAGGTCAAAGAATTGCTCAAGGCCGCCCTCGCCCACAATGGCACTGCCTTGCTCGACATCATCAGCCCGTGCGTGACCTTCAACAACCAGGATAATACCTTCCATTCTTATGCCTGGGGCAAGGATCATGAAGAGCCTCTGCACGACATCACGTACATCGCTCCGCGCAATGAGATCATTCTCGAGCGCGAAATGGAAGAGGGCGAGGTGCGTGAAGTAAGCATGCACGATGGTTCGATCGTGATCCTGAAGAATCTCGATAAAGGTTACGACCCGGCCAATCGCTTCGAGGCTTTGCGCGTGATGGAAGAGGCAGAGCGCAACAACTGGCTTATCACCGGACTTCTGTATGTGGACACCAGCAAGCCCGCGCTGACCGATACTTACAACCTGACCAATACGCCGCTCAATCGCCTCGCCGAAGCGGACCTCAGACCGGCTCCCGCCATGATCGACAAGATCAACAGCCTGATGTTCTAGCCCCCGCCTGCCTCCCCCAAATCCAAAGGATTTGGGGGAGGTGCTGCGTTAGCAGCAGAGGGGGTTATACTTTGGCCCATGATTGAAATTTCCCCGTCTCTAAAAATTGACGAACGCGAGCTGACCTTTGATTACATCCGCGCGGCAGGCCCCGGCGGACAAAATGTCAACAAGGTGGCGACGGCGGTACAATTGCGTTTTGATATTTGGGAAAATGATTCCCTGCCAATCGATGTCAAAGCACGGCTTGTCAAATTGGCAGGCAAGCGCGTGACAAACGAAGGCATTCTAATCATCGAAGCGCGTCGCTTTCGGACGCAGGAGCAAAACCGCGCCGATGCCATCGAGCGATTCGTCACGCTCTCACAGAAGTCACTCGAAGCGCCAAAGCCGCGCAGGAAAACGCGGCCTACTGCCGGGTCGAGAGAGAAGCGATTACAATCCAAGAAGAACCGATCTGAAGTCAAACGGACGCGCGCTAAGAAGACCTTCGAGTCCGATTAATCCTTTGGATCAACGCTTAATAATTCCATTTTGATGGCAGAGGCTATATGCAGTTAGAAAATCTAAAGACAGAGAATCGCCAGGCTAGAACACTAGGATTGTGGATATTGTTGATTGGGCTGGTCATCAGCGGCTATTTAGTTTACCTGCCCATTTACGATGTCTTCCAAGGTGAGACAACCGTCAGCTACTCGCCTTTTGGGATTTATCTATTCCTGTTCACGTTTTCATCAAGCATGATGCTGGTGCTCTTCGGCGAGCGTGGGCGGGACTTCCTGACTCGCAGACTCACGCGCAACTGGCTGACTACCGGTCTGTATGTGTTACTCATCCTGGCAATCGGATATTTCATTCAGGTTAGATTGGATGGATGGTTTACCGCTCTAGGTATCATAAATAACGGATGAAATAATCGCATTTTGAACAGGGCCAAGTCCGCCGGGTTTTCAGAACTCGGCGGACTTTTTTTGTAGCGTTTTATAATTGGACAAGGTGAGATGTGTATTCTTATTTCCAAACAAAGTTCAATGCTTCCTGCAAGGGCAGGTTGATCATCGTAGAAGGCGGATTGGGCTGGCCGCACGAAACGGTGGGACATTGGCAACTGCCAACTCGAATGTTGCTCGTGCAAGCCAATGAAACATAACCTAATTGCCACATCCCGCTGGCAGATTGGGGCAAGTAAAAGTAGAAATCACCACTCGCATTGGTTGTAGCGTCATCCCGCGTCTGGCCGTGCACCAAGGCAAAACCGACGCCACCGATCGGGTCGTGATTGATATCTGCCACGCTGCCGTGAATCACCTGTGCATCCGTCGGTTCGATCACGGCCAGCAATCCCATCTCGGCCGGAGCAATGGTCACGAAGGAGACCGAGACCCAGCCGGCCTGATGGTTGGAGGTTTTGACGAAGAGCCAACCGTCACCGGGCGCGCGGCCGAAAGCCATCAGCGTTTCTTTGTTGCTCATCGTACGAATGGCAGGAAAAAGCTTCCCCGGATTGGAACGTAAAATCACATTGTCTGCCGCTACATCTACCAACACAGTGCTCGAAACCGGCGCGGATGTTGAAACAGCAACCGGGCTTGGTGTCGCGGGCGCGAGCGTCAATGTCGGAATTGGAGTGAGGGTCGGGCTGGCCGGAGCCGCCGGGGTAACAACAACCTGGGGGAGAGATCCACAGGCCGCCGCAAATAAGAGCAGCAATGAGAAAAGGGGGGTTAGTTTCATGCCGCCGGTGTAAGAATTTTTATCCACAATTTCAGTCTCCATTTTTCTTATTCGGATGATCGGTGTCTTCTTCGCAAGGCGCGCTAAAGGTGTTTTCTTAAAGAAAAAATACCGCTAAATCATCAATCCAATGTCAATAAATGTCCATGGACCTTCAACCATTTCACCTTTTCTTTATAATCCGGCATAATCTCTGCGACCCTGCCCCAAAAATCCTTGGAGTGGTTGTGTGCTCGCAGATGGACCAGTTCATGCGCAACAACATAATCCACCACATCCATGGGCGACATGATGAGCCGCCAGGCAAAACTCAGTGCGCCGCGCGTACTGCACGACCCCCAGCGCGTGCGCGCAGAGGTGATTTTGATCTGTTTATAGGTAAAACCATATTTTGCCGCATAATGCTCGACCCGTTCCGGAATGATTTGCAGCGCCTGTTCTCGATACCAGCGCTCAAAGACCGCGCGGGCCTTGGGGTAAGCCGTCCGGGATAGGACAAAGCTCCCATCCAGAAAAAAACGCGGTCTGTGTTGTTCACTAAATGTCAAAGGATAAAGCCTCCCCAGATACCAGAACCCCTCGCCTTCCACAAATTCCTTTGGCGCAAACTTCGGGTGCGTGGACTTGAATTCTGTCTGCTTTTTGATAATCCAACTTTCTTTTTCGTTCACAAAAGCATGAATGAATTCCTGGCTCACCCGGCGAGGAGCGCGCACAACCAACCGTCCATCCCGCTCCACGATCAGAGCGATGGATTTGCGTTTACTACGGATGATCTCGTCAATGGTTATCATAATGTTGACAACTTATAACATGGTTTCTTTTGAAAAATTTGATGGGTATAATCGGCGCATTATGAAAAACAAACATATATTTAACGGTGCAGGATCATCTGCACCGTTTTTTGATTCCTTTGATCTTGCGTCGCCAAGAATACATATCAACCTGTAGGTTCAATCGCAATCAATATTTTGCTCCGCGGAGTGAAATAAATACGATAAGGAATGCTCGCGACCAGCGCATTATAAGCCTGGTGCGAGACACGCCAGCGCATCCCAGCCAGTGAATAATGATATGATGTCAAGCGTCCATTCCAGACCGATTTAGACACATGACCCTGAACAGCTGCGATTTTGCCCGTCCATACATCCGAGATAATAAGAAAGCCACGCCACAGAACATAAAAACCTATGATGAACAGGAATATATTCAAACATAGAACCGGAAAAACGGGGGCAGAAGCATTGGCCGTCTTTTCGAATAAAATGATTATGCCTGCAGAAATGCTCAGCGCCATAATTGCCCCTATTATGTATAATGACGCCAAAAGCGTGAGACGCAAAGCCTGATCGGGGGACTGGATGCCATTACGATTGGATTCCAAAGATAAGGGATTGAAGTGGTGCGTGGACGCCAAAATGGTAAGTACATCAGAGGCGGACGGCAAACGACTACCCGTCCCCTCAAGCGAATCGGCGGAGAGCAAAGCCATGCAACCTGGCAAGTAATAGAAGCGGTAACGCCCGGGAAGCAGAGTCAGGGTATCGTTAAATAAAGGACGCAGGCGCCCTTCCGGGGTTTCTGCCACAAAGTTTCCCCTTTTCCAAACCACCTCGCCTTCAGACGCGTCAACCCGACCATCAGCCAGCGCTTGACGAATCCGTACCGATTGAGAGTAATCCAACACTGCGGGTAGCATTACAAAACCCGCTACTGCCAAGATCAAAAAAGACAGGATCAATATCCATGAGCCATTATGACCAATATTTGTTTGTAACACCTCAGCCGCCAGGATACCGATCGTCATTAATGAAATTACCAACGCAATAGTGATCTGGGATCCGCGCGGACGATTGCGGGAATGATATGCGGCCAATTGAGCTGGAGATACCCTGCCCTGCTGGTTGAAGGCAATGTCACGGGGATTGGTCACGTCATGGTAAGATGAAGTAAACATAAGAGATGAAATTAAAATAGTCAGCCGGGGATTCCAAATGAACTAACACCTGTATTTAGAAAAAGAAACGACTGCACAAAGTGAAAGAATCCAATGACGTTCGGTTTATAATCGGCGCATTATGCAAACCAAACACGCCATCATCGGCCTGCTCTCCGGTCTCGCCGCCGCTTCCATTTGGGGCGGCATGTATGTGGTTAGCAAAGTGGTGCTCGAAGTAATTCCGCCTTTTACATTGCTCACCATGCGCCTCATATTGGGAATTTTTGCACTAGCCGTCGTCATCGCTTTGAGGCCAAAAGCCAAATTGACGCAGACACAAGTCTGGCAGATTTTTCTGGTCGGTGTGGTGGGATATGGCATCTCGCTTGGATTCCAATTCGTCGGCACGAAACTTTCAACGGCCTCCAACGGCTCACTCGTGACTTCGGCCACGCCCGCCTTTATTTTGATTTTCGCGCCCTTTTTGCTCGGCGAAAAAACAACGCCGCGCCGCATCATCGCATTGGCCGTGTCCACACTGGGAGTTCTGGCAGTGATTGACCCGCGCAACGCTGAACTCTCGCCTGCGCTGTTTTGGGGGAACATGAGTCTGATCGCCGCCGCGTTGACGTGGGCGCTGTATTCGGTGCTTGTCCGCAAGGTAACACAAGCCACAGATGTCATCACATCCACAGCCATCATGCTGGCAGGCGGATTGCCTTCGGGAATTTTATTCGGCGCGTTGGAATTAAAGACTCAAGGAATGGGCGTCATCACGCCCGGCATCATCGGCGGGATTCTCTTTCTCGGAATCATCTCGACTGCCATCGCCATGTTCCTTTGGAATTACGCTTTTGCCGAACTCCCAGCCACGGCTGCCTCGCTGACATTTTTCGCGCAACCCGTTGTCGGCACGTTGCTGGGTTGGTTCTTCCTTGGAGAAAAAATCACGCCGCTGTTTATCTTCGGCGGCGTGTTGATCGGGATTGGCTTGGTAATTTCTTCAACGGAAAAAAATTAATTCGCTGGAAATATTGGCGGTTGAGCAGGCGCATTTTGCCGTATCGAAACCCGTTGGGTTGAGCCTGTCGAAACCACCGTGTTTGGTCTCGATACGGCGGCGGTGGTTGAGTAGCGTTCTTGGCATATCGAAACCCGCCGCCTACTCGACCACCCAAATTATTCTCCAACCGTGTGTAACAACGCCATGTTTGGCGGGCGGACGGCTCCCACCGGGAAGCCGCACACCAGCACAACCTGATCGCCGGATCGCACTACGTCCGAGCGCATCAACGCCGAATCAACATGGCCCAACATTTCCTCCAACGAATTGGCGAACGGAACTCGTTGCGGACGCACGCCCCACAAAAAGGCCAATCGCCCGTAAGTTTCATCACTCGGCGTGAAGGCCATGATCGGCACGCGCGGTCTGATCTTCGACATCAGCCAGGCGGTCTGTCCCTGCGTGGTGAAACACGCCACCGCCGTTACATTCTTGTCATTTGCAAGCGCCTGCGCGGCGCGCGCCATCGAAGCCGCGTCGCTCGCTTCAAGTCCCTCAATCGCACCAAGTTCCTTGCCCCACTCGCCAAAGTGAATCTCCGCTTCACGCACGATGCGATCCATCATCTGCACCGCTTCAACCGGATATTTACCGGAGGCGGATTCTGCGGACAACATCACCGCGTCTGTCCCGTCAAAAATAGCGTTGGCAACATCTGACGCCTCGGCCCGCGTGGGCAGCGGATTCGTAATCATCGACTCCAACATCTGCGTGGCCGTGATAACCAGCTTGGCACGTGCATTGGCCTTGCTGATAATGAGCTTCTGCAAGGCAGGCACGCGCTCCGGCGGAAGTTCCACGCCGAGGTCGCCGCGCGCCACCATCACGCCTTCGACATTATCCAGAATGGCATCAAGGTTATCAATGGCTTCCGGCTTCTCCAGTTTTGCGATCAACAACGGCAGGCGTTTGCCGTTTGAAAATCTTTGCATGGCATAGCGGACCTTCTTCACATCATCCGCCGTGCGGACGAAAGAAATGGCGACCGCATCCACGTTTTGTGAAATGCCAAAAGCCAGGTCGGCTTCATCTTTTTCGGTGAAACCCGCGATGCGGAGTCGCACGCCGGGCAGGTTGATTCCTTTATGCGATGACAATAGTCCACCGATGATGACTTTGGCGGTCAGTGCATCGCGCTCTTTTGCAGAAACAACTTCCAACGTGAGACGACCGTCATCGAGCAGAAGCCGGTCCGAGGTCCGGCATGAATCGAAGAGTTGTCGAAAGTCCACCGGAATTTTTTGTCCATCCCCGTCTGGTGGTGTTGTTCCAGTCGCGAATAAATGAACCGTCTCGCCTTCGGACAATTGAATCGGCGCGCGCAATTCACCGACGCGAATTTTGGGGCCTTGCAAATCCTGCAAAATGCCGACGGCTTGTCCAACACGCTCGGAAATTCTCCGGATGGCGGCGATGCGCGCCGCATGTTCTTCGTGCGTGCCGTGCGAAAAATTCATGCGCGCCACGTTCATCCCGGCGTGGACCAATCGCTCAAGTACTTCTTCATTCTGGCTGGCTGGGCCAACCGTTGCAACAATTTTTGCATTACGAGACATAAGATACTCTTCAAGTTCGTAGTTATATCACGAAACAGAAACACGATTTGAATAAAGGAAGTTATGCAAAAAGCCTGACTTTTCAGCCGGGCTATTTTAAACATTCTGTTGCCTGGAATTACATGAAATGCAAGTCTCTGGCTTGCTTCTCCAAATCTTTTCTAAAGTCAGGATGCGCGATATTGATCAGTTGCTGCGCGCGCTGACGAATGGTCTTGCCGTAAAGATCAGCCACCCCAAATTCTGTGACGATATAGTGAACATGGTTGCGTCCGGTCACAACACCCGCGCCCTGTTTCAACATGCACACGATGCGGCTCAGTTGCGTGCCATCACGAAGCGTGGTTGTACTAGGCAAAGCAATGATCGGAACGCCGCCTTTTGAACGCGACGCGCCATAGATGAAATCAAGCTGTCCGCCGATTCCGCTGTAGAATTTGGGGCCGATGCTGTCAGCGCAGACCTGGCCGGTGAGATCCACTTCGATGGCCGAGTTGATGGCGACCATGCGCTCATTCTGCGCGATCACGAACGGATCGTTGATGTATTCTGTGCGGTGCAGTTCGATGAGCGGATTATCGTCCACCCAATTGTAAAGTTTCTTGGTGCCGAGGATGAATCCGGCCACGATCTTGCCGGGATGCAGACTCTTGCGCGAGCTGGTCAGCACGCCGCGCTCGACAAGTTCGATCACGCCGTCGGAGAAGAGTTCGCTGTGAATGCCGAGATCTTTTTTGTTGAAAAGATATTTCAAGACCGCGTCGGGGATGGCGCCGATGCCCATTTGCATGGTGGCACCATCGGGGATCAATTCCGCGATGTAACCGGCAATCTTTTCAACCACCGCATTATTGCCTTCTTCAGCCATCGGCATTTCGGGAATCGGATAATTGGCCGGGACAATGTAATTCAAGCGGCTGACATGGATGAACGAATCGCCCAGCGTGCGCGGCATCTGTTCGTTGACTTCGGCTATGATGATCCTGGCTGATTCCGCTGCAGATTTGGTCAGGCCGACTTCCACGCCGAGACTGCAAAAGCCATGTTCATCCGGCACAGATACGTGAATCAAAGCCGCATCCAATGGGAGGATGCCGCGCTTGAACAGCAGTGGAAATTCCGAAAGCAAGACCGGCGTAAAATCGGCGCGGCCTTCCTGAACGGCTTTGCGGACATTGGCGCTGATGAACATGGTGTTCACGCGCAGATGTCCATCCATCTCCGGCTTGACGTAATCGGCGCCGCCAACTGTCAGCGCCTGGCAAATTTCCACATCTTTGAGATTAGGAGCGTATTCGACCAAAGCCGCCAACGTCTGTTGGGGCACGGAGACGTTACCGGTCAGAAAGATGCGGCTGCCCGACTTGATGGCCTTGACCGCTTCTGTGGCGCTGACGACGCACGATTTGTACTGGCTAGTCCAGTCCATCGTCCGCCTCCCTTCCGCCCGTCAAGCGGTTGAGATGTCTATGCTCGCCGTTATGAGTATTGACCGCGGCTTCAATGGACGGGTTTTTCAAAACTCCGTCCGGGCCAAGCGCGGCCATTTCCGTGATGTAAGGCATGGCGGCATTCACGAAAGCATGTGTGGCAGTGCGCGCCACCGCGCCCGGAATATTCGGCACACAATAATGCAGAATGCCTTCTTCAATATAAATCGGATGTTCATGGGTGGTGGGCCGCGACGTTTCAACACATCCGCCTTCATCGATGCTGACATCCATGATGACCGAGCGCGGTTTCATCGAACGCACCATTTCACGCGTGACCAAGATCGGCGCGCGTTGGCCGGAGGCCAGCACCGCGCCGACGACCACATCCGCGTACGCGACCGAACGCTCAAGGTTGCGCCTGGTTGAAAGCATCGTCACAATATTCGGGAAGCGATCCCAGATACGCTGGAGCGCAGCAATGTTATGATCGATCACAGTCACATGCGCGCCCATGCCAAGGAACATTTGAGTAGCATATGTACCTACAACGCCCGCGCCGATAACAACGATTTCCGCGGGTGGGACGCCCGGCATACCGCCCATCAAAATGCCTTTACCGCCCCAATTATTTTGAAGCAGGCGCGCCGCGATCTGCGCCGCCATCGCGCCGCCGATCTGGCTGAATGGGCGCAATACCGGAAGCGATCCGTCCGGTGCGGTAATTTGTTCATAAGCAATGGCCGTGACCTTCTTTTCGAGCAGAACATCGATCTTGTCCTGCCGCGCCGAGGCCAGATGTAAAAAACCGGTCAGGATCGCGCGCGGGCGAAGCCAGTCCAGTTCCTCCTGCATCGGACGCGCGACTTTGAGCAACAGATCGGCGCGACCGAAGGCTTCCTCAGTCGAGTAGACCAGACGCGCGCCAGCCTTTTCGTATTCCGCGTCGCTGAAGCCAGCCATTAATCCCGCTTCATGCTCGACAAAAACCTGGTGCCCATGTTGAGCAAGTATTTCCACCCCTGCGGGCGACAGTCCCACACGGAACTCAAACTGACGACGTTCTTTGGGTATGCCAATGTTCATTCTAGCCTCCACGAGAAGACCTCCGAGGTCTTTAAGACCTCGGAGGTCTAATTTATTTCATATTCAGCACTTCCCGAACGGATAGAAGCGCCCAATCAATCGTTTCTTTTTCTATGATGAGCGGCGGTGCAAAACGAATGACGTTATCGTGCGTCTCCTTTGCGAGGATGCCTTTCTTCTGCATCGCCTCACAGAAACGCCGCGCTCCGCCCGCTTCGGGCTTTAGTTCCACGCCTATCAACAATCCCTTGCCACGCACTTCCTTGACATGAGGGCTGGGAATCTCCGCCAACTGTTCCATAAAATATGTGCCCATCTTTTCGGAACGCTCGGCAAGTTTTTCATCGCGGATGACTGCCAGCGCGGCGCGTGCAGTCGCGGCAGCCAGCGGATTTCCGCCAAAGGTCGAGCCGTGTTCTCCGGGCGTGAATAATCCTAAAGTGGGTCTGTCAGCAAGAATCGCAGAGACCGGATAAAAGCCTCCGGTCAGGGCCTTGCCAATAATCATGATATCCGGACGCACGCCTTCATGCTCGCACGCAAAAAGTTTACCCGTGCGGGCCAAACCAGTTTGGATTTCGTCGGCAACAAATAAAACATTATTCTTCTTGCAAATTTCCGCGACCTTCTTCAAATATCCGGCAGGCGGAATGATGACCCCGCCTTCGCCTTGGATCGGTTCAAGCAATACTGCCGCCGTATTTTTGTTGATTGCTTTCTCAATCGCAGACGCGTCGCCATACGGCACGGTGACGAATCCGGGCGTAAACGGACCAAAGTCATTACGATAAGATGGCTCGGTCGAGAATGAAACGATGGTGGTCGTCCGTCCGTGGAAATTTCCGGCAGCGGTGATGATCTCAGCCTGATGGCGCGGCACACCCTTGACACAATACGCCCATTTGCGGGCAAGCTTGATAGCCGTCTCGACCGCCTCTGCCCCACTGTTCATCGGCAAGGACATTTCGTAGCCGGTCATCTCCGATAATTCCTTATAAAGCAAGGGCAATTGATCGTTGCGGAATGCGCGTGAGGTCAGTGTGACTTTCTTGGCTTGTTCCAGCAAAGCATTCAAGATCTTGGGATGAACATGTCCCTGATTAAGCGCGGAATAAGCAGATAGACAATCCAAATATTTCCTGCCATCTACATCGTAGACCCACACACCTTCGCCACGCTCAACCACCACATCCAGCGGGTGATAATTATGCGCGCCATACTGTTCTTCTAAAGCAATGTAATCCTGTGTATTCATTAATACATATCCTCGTATAAAGTTTATGTCATTGCGAGGGCTGTTGGTCGAGTAGGCGGTGTTCTTCCACCATATCGAGACCCAGCCCGAAGCAATCTCCCTTATGGTGCGGGGATTGCTTCGTCGCGGCTTCGCCACTCCTCGCAATGACGTTCGTTTTGTTACGCCACGCCAAACAATCGCGCCAAAATCGCCTTCTGTGCGTGCAGACGATTATGCGCCTGCGGGAAGATCACCGAATGCGGACCATCCGCCACATCGTTCGTCAACTCATGGTTGCGGTGTGCGGGCAGGCAGTGCATGACGATCACATCCTTGTCCGCTTCGCTGACGAGTTTCGCGTTCACTTGATACGGCGGGAAAACTTTCTCGCGCCTGGCAGTCTCTTCCTCCTGCCCCATCGAGGTCCATGTGTCTGTGTAAATTACATGCGCACCTTTGACGGCTTCGTGCGGGTCGCGCAGAAAAGTTAATTTGCTTCCGGTTTTCTTCGCGATATCTTTTGCAACATCAACTGCTTTCGGATTCAGATCATAGCCTTCTGGACTTGCCAACAGAAAATTCCAGCCGAGTTTCGCCGAGACATGCATCAGCGAAACAGCTACATTATTTCCATCGCCGACATAAGTCACATTCAAGCCTTTAGCTTTGCCAAACTTCTCCTGAATGGTTAATGCATCGGCCATGCCCTGACAGGGATGGTTGTAATCGCTCAAGCCATTGACCACCGGGATGTCTGCCCACTTTGCCAATTCCAACACGTGCTCATGTTCAAAGACACGCGCCATCAAAGCCTGGACATAGCCGGACAAAACCCGCGCCACGTCCGCAATCGACTCGCGTTTGCCGAGACCGATCTCGCTCGGCGAAAGATATAAAGCATCACCGCCGCAGTGACGCATCGCCATGTCAAAGGAAACACGCGTGCGCAGGCTCGGCTTCTGGAAAATCATTCCCAGAACTTTGCCTTTGAATATTTTCTTGTTGCCGGTCTTGAAATGTTCCTTCTTGAGCTTGACCGCTACATCCAACAAATCTTGCACCTGGGCGGACGATAGATCAGAAATTGCGAGAAAATCCTTCATTGCCAACTCCTGTAACAAGTATAGTGGTTTAAGCCAATTGTAACCTGTCTAAATCGTCATGCGTTGGGAGTGATGTTTGTCCGACTATTATTTATTATACAGGAGGGGATGGAAAAGGCGGGAAAATCGTGTATGATTAGCGCAGGAGATTGATTATGACTG
>JAKAMM010000211.1 GCA_021812905.1 Chloroflexota bacterium
GCCGAATTGAGCGGAGAAGGACTCGTGGCGTTGGTCACCGACCGCATCGGCAAACCGCGCGCGGTGGCATTCGGCTTGACGGCTAACATTCTCGCTTCCATCCTTCTACCATTCATCGGCCGGACCGAGTTCGGCGCGCTGATCGGATTGTTCCTCTTCTATATTTCGTTCGAATACATGGTGGTCAGCCAGTTGCCGCTGATGACCGAAACCGTTCCGCAGGCACGCGCCACGGTGATGGCGCTCAACGTCGTTGGGTTTGGCATCGGTCGTTCGCTGGGCGCATTGCTGTCCACTTTCATGTACCGGCAATTTGGTTTCCTGGTCGTCACGCTGAGTGCCACCGGCTTCAATCTGCTCGCGATGCTGGCTTTGGCGGAAATGCAGCAGAAGATCGTAATCCTGCCGCGCCTGCTGGCATGGCTCAAACCTTCCGCGCGCGCAGACTGATATAATCGGACGGACTTTATCTCACGGAAGACCGCTTTATGTCCCAACCTCCGACCAAATACACGCGCGGCAAAGGACTACTTGAACCCGCCCTCGCCCATCTGCGGACTCAGCGCGCCAACCGCCTCATCCCCGGGGACCTGCGGGCGGGCCGCATCCTCGACATCGGCTGCGGCTCCTTTCCCTATTTCCTGGCCCACACCTCATTCCAAGAGAAGTTCGCGGTGGACCAGTTGCCCATGACAAAAGAGGCCGCCACAAAAAACCAGATTGAGTTCTTCACGCTCAACCTCAACAAAGAACCTCATCTGCCTTTTCAGGATGATTTTTTCAGCATCGTCTCTCTGCTAGCTGTGGTCGAACACCTCAACCCTGATAGCATGGCCGTGCTCTTCAAAGAAAGCCGCCGCGTTGTGAAGCCCGGCGGGACGGTCATCCTAACCACGCCCGCGGCCTGGTCGGACGGACTACTCAAGTTCATGGCACGCCTCAACCTGGTCAGTGCCGAGGAGATCCACGAACACGCCTTCGCCTACACCCTGCCGCTCATCGGCTGGCACTTCGGCCAAGCTGGCTTCGAGATGACCAAGGTCAAGTTCGGATACTTCGAGTTCATGCTTAATATGTGGGCCACTGCGCAAAAATGAAAGACGGTAAAATCACATTGTCGGTTCTTGATAGAATGAATAAGACTTCCCAAAGGAGAGAAAAATGAAACTTCGTAATCTGTTTCTGATCCACTCACTGATCGCCTTGCTATATTCACTGGGACTTTTGTTGATCCCGCAGACCATGCTGTTTTTATACGGCATCACCACCACAGCCGGAGACAGATTGCTGGCCCAGTTCTTCGGCGTTCAATTGTTGACGTCCGGCCTGGTCACCCTGCTGGCCCGAGACGAGTCTGCCTCCAGCGCGCGCAACACCATCACGCTGTCCATTCTGATCTCCAGCGCTGTCGGCTTGATCGTTTCCATCGGCGGGACGCTCGCCGGCACCATGAACGTTCTTGGTTGGTCGGCGGTGGTCATTTATGGTTTCTTTGCAATTGCTTTTGCTTTTTTTCAGTTTATTGGTCCGGCAGAATAAGTCTTACAAGTCGGAAAGTCTGACAGGTCAAACAGGTCGTTGCAAGGCGGCCTGTTTTGTTTACAAGATGTTAGCCAAGTTGTATGGTTATACGTGTATTCATAATTCTCCTCAGAGCTATGAGAATTATGACAAAATTATTAACGTTACGGGAATATTTGGAATTCAGCATATAATATATACAAAGAGGAGACAACTTATGTTAACCTTGTCAACAGCCACTGCCTATATAGTTGACTATGTAAGTAAAAAAGAAAAGCTGAACAAACTTGGGAAAATAAAATTGTTCAAAATACTTTATTTAGCGGATTGGGGAAAATTCCAAGAGAAGCGTAGACCATTATTTGATATAGCATGGTATAGAATACAAAAAGGCCCAGCCTTGAAAGTTAATATTTGGGAAGAGTTGTGTGTTTTGCTTTCAGAAAATTACAGCATAGAAATAACATGGGGGCAGGCTATAAACTATCCACAGGTAATGTTTACCGCGAAAAAGCCTATTAAAGTAAAAATCTCAGCAGAAGACAAAAAATTTCTTACCAAAGCAATAGATGTTGTGATCGATGCAACTGCTGAAACAGCCGCAGATATTACTCACCAAACTGAGCCTATGCGCTGGTTAATTGCTCAGGAACTTGCTCTTGGAGGTAATGTTCAGTTTAGAGAATTTTATTTAAATGATGATGAAAGAATAAAGTTTTCCAATCTTGCCAAGAAATACCAGAGTGGTCAGATGGACATTCCTCAAATAGTTCATCAAATGGGAGGGGATTGGACAAGTAACAACGTTGTATTATTTCTTGAAGTTATGGGGATTAATAGGAAATCATCAAATCTAGCTTTATTGCCTGCAAAACGAGCTAAGGTGTTAAAAAAGTTGTTGGAATTTTGTTTGAGTAGCGACTCGAATTCCTTAGTTATGTCAAAATGGGTAGAGGATACTGTGATTGCAAGTCAGAGGATAGAGGGAATATTTGTCTCTCCCGATGCCTTTGTAGAGGAAAATCAACACTCAGCTGCTTTTTAACTCTGCAAATGTGCATAGGGAAATATACATATGGCTATAAGTTCAGGTTCTGATGATCCAATTCGCAACTTTAGCACAAAAGAAGAAGAGATTCTTACAAGGAATCTTCTAAAACTAACTCAGGCCATAAATAATCCGATAGTCTTAAGCTTTGAGTACAATTCAAAGTTTGTTTGTAATTTGCATTATGAATTATTTAATGGGGTCAGAGATCATGCAGGAAAATGTAGGAACAAAGATTATGGGGAAGAATTTCTTGTTTTTGGCCCAAATCGATCTGTTGCCGCAGGTGATGTTCCCGATCGACTTCAAGAACACTTTGATGTAACACGTAAATTATTTGATCAATTAGATTCCTTTCAAAAAAATATTCAATTTATCCAAGAAGTAATAAAAGTTTCAGCCTATATTCACGCTGAACTAATTAGAATTCACCCTTTTCGAGATGGGAATGGTCGTGTATCAAGACTTGTCATGAACTATATCTTAAGAAAATATAATTTGCCATTATTGCCAATGAACGTGCCAAAACAAGAATATATTGATACTCTGAATCATTACTATAAGACTAAAGACATAGAGCCACTTTGCGAGTTGCTAATTCGTGTTTATTACAATCAACTTTTAGGGAATTAAAATGCTCATCCATTCTGCTTCTCAACTCCTGACCCTCGCTGGCGGCCCGCAACGCGGACACGCCCTCGGCACGCTCGGTATCATTCCAAACGGCGCAGTCGTGATCCGCGAAGAAAAGATCGTGGCGGTTGGTCCCACGGATGAACTGCGCTCCGCGTATAAAGATGAGCCGACCCTGGATGCCAGCGGATGTGTCATCCTGCCCGGCTTCGTTGACCCGCACACACATCTGATCTGGGCAGGCGACCGCGCCAGCGAGTTCGAGATGAAGATGGCGGGCACGCCCTATCTCGATATTCTGGCGGCGGGCGGCGGAATTATTTCCACGGTCAGGCAAACGCGCGCCGCGTCCATTGAAACGCTCATCGCGCAGACCCGTTCGCGCCTGCTGCGCATGTTTGCTTGTGGGACGACCACTGCCGAAGCCAAGACCGGCTACGGTTTGCAGACCGCCACCGAACTGCGCCTGCTCAAGGCTTTGCTCGCGCTCGACAACGAAGGTCCGCTTGACCTCGCCATCACGTTCCTCGGCGCGCACGCTATCGCGCCCGAATTCAAAGATGATCCACAAGGCTACACCGACCTCGTCTGCAACACCATGCTTCCCACTGTCCATGATTGGTGGCAGACTCATGCTCCGCGCCTGCCTTTGCCTTTTGTGGACGTCTTCTGCGAGAACAAAGCTTTTACTTTGGAACAATCGCGTCAGGTCTTGACCACGGCCGCCTCGCTCGGATTCCCGCTCAAGATCCACGCGGACGAATTCGATAACCTCGGCGGCGCGTCGCTGGCGGCGGAGTTGGGTGCGGCTTCGGCAGATCATCTCGTCAAAACGTCCGACGCAGACATTGCCGCGCTGGCCAAATCGGATACGGTCGCGGTCTCGCTTCCCTGCACACCGTTCGGACTGGCCGAGCACGATTACACACCTGCCAAAAAAATCATCGCCGCTGACGGATACTTTGCCCTCGCTACTGATTGCAACCCAGGCACCACATGGAACGAGTCAATGCAATTTGTCATCGCGCTGGCCTGCCGCACGATGGGGCTGACTCCCGCGCAAG
>JAKAMM010000212.1 GCA_021812905.1 Chloroflexota bacterium
AGGGGATGCGCCGTCCAATTTTATTGCGCATCTGCCAGCCAAGGCTCTTGGGACTCGTTTCGATCGCGTTTCTCAGTTCCTGTAATTTGAATCTGATGAGCGTTCGTTCCTGCTCTTGTAAGCCTTCCGGAATAGCTTCCTGCAAGAATGCCAAATTATCATATAGGGTCGTATACCAGCCCCAATCCTTGCGGGTTAAATCGGTGATGTAGCTTAGGTCGATCTTGTTTTCATCAGGCCGCGGGACAAGATCAGCCGCAAGGAGAAGCATGAAGATATCGTTGGCATCTTTGGTATTGATCTGATGTATTTGCAGCTTGGTTAGCAGCAGATCCGCCAGCGACAAAGTTGCCGGATTCAACTTCAGGCGGTTATCGAGCTCCAACTTGTGACATTGTACGAAATTGCCCACAAAGAGGTCGGCCTGGATTTCATCCTGATAATAGAACAACATGCGCGTTTCACCGTGCAGGGCATTGAAGTGCCGGTCGGGTTCCCAGGCTTGCGCGACAAAAGCATCCGTGACAAACCGCGCGCCGCGCCGGTTGACCACAAAATCCAAATCCTTATACTCTCTGCGTAAAATCGGGTTCTCTGCGATCTGGGAACTCGCCAGATAGAAAGCCAGCCCCCCCAGGAGGCGGAGCGTTGCTCCTTTTTGCTCCGCCTCCTGGATAAGTTGTAGCGCGAGGTTCTTCAGTTCCGGTGATGTATAAGGCATGTCGATCTATTCGGGTGGGATTTCCGCAAACACGCGGGTCATATCCACGCCCTGGCTGCGGCGAACCGCGACCGCGATCAGATACCATACGATGGCTATGACTGGAACAATAAAGGCTTCGATCATAGCCAGCGGCGTAACGCTCAGCCCAAATTGTGCGGCTGTGAAGGCCGCGATCAACACAAACAGCCATGTTACCATCGTTACGACGCCGGAGATCACCATCAGTGGAATACCGAGGAACTTTGCGCGCACCGCCTCGGGCGCATTATCGTAGAGATCCTTTCGGCGGTAGGGGAAGACCACAGCCGCCAGGCCCACGAAAATAAACGCCAGGGCCATCACCGCGATGATGTTCACCAGATAACCGCCCAAGCCGCCATAGATGTTCATCCAGTTAAGGAACTCAATGTAGATTCCAATGATGATGGTGGCATTGACCGGAGTATGCAGAGTGGGATGCACATCCGCGACCCATTCGGGAGCCAGACGGTCGAAAGACCAGGCGAACAGATTGCGCGTCCCAAGCAGGAATCCAGCCGGAGTCCACCAGATGATGGACAGCAGGAAGGCCAGTGCAATGTAAATCTTGACTGGATCGGGCAGAGAGAAGAAGCGTGTCAGGGCAGGCACAACATAGTTCACACCGGCGGGCATCTTACTGGCCGCGTTCAGGCCAAGATAAGAGAGGGCCGAGAAGAAGTCAAAGCCGACCGTCCTGTAGACCAGCAGGGAACCGATGGCGTAGAGGATCGCACCGGCGACCAGGCCGCCCAAGACGGAGGTGATGACCGTCCGGCGCACGTTCTTGATCTCGCCTGCAAAGTAGCCGGTCCATTCAAAGCCGGTCAGGTTCTGGAAAGCCCACAGCATGGCCAGAAAGGTCATGCCCAGATTCAATCCCGATGTAGTGGCGAATCCGTTGCTTTTGGCGGTGCTGATGATGTCCGCCGGATTGATATTGGTGGCAGCCGTGAAGTTGGCCGCGAAGGCGCTGTTGGATGTTACGATCAGCCCGAGATACCACAGGCCCATTCCAATCCATACAATCCAAAACAGCACCATCATAAAACGCGCCGCGAACTTCGTGCCGCGCAGCATGATGAGGGTGAAGATCAAGGTCAGGAGAGTCGCGACAATGAATTGATTGGTCTGGACTGCGAACCAGGCGCTGACGCTATCGGGCAACCCCATGACATAGGCCGCAGCCGGAACGAACAGGGTCATCATCGCTGTGAAGTTAAAGGCCACCCAGTTCACGAAGACGAAGGTCAGGGTGACATTCACTACGAAGCCCAAAAACGGGTGTAAGGCTCGGCTGACCCAGACGTAGTCTCCGCCTGAGCGGGGCATTGCCAGCGTGAAATAGATATACACACCCGCAAAGCCCATGAGCAAAATGCCTCCCAATACGAAGGCCAGAGCGACGTTCGCTCCGGGGAAGGCGGCAGCCCCAAAGTTCAACGCCTGTGATATGCCAACCGGGATCAAAATGGCCGCAAACACGAGATTGAACGCATCGAAGGGAGTCAGTTCACGAACCAGACCCGTTGCATTTCGAACAAACATACTGCCTTTTCCTGATGGTGTAGAAGTTTTTGTTGCCATAGTATTCTCCTTATCAGCAATTGGTTTCAACATATCGATAACAAATACTCGAACAGCTTTATTTCTGTTTGACAAATAGATTGTTCTTCAAGGCACCTCCTTCTTTGGCGGCCATAAACATCAAAGCTTTCATTCCATGAAAGAGCCACCGTTGATGTTGATGGCTTCACCTGTAATGAAATCGGATGCTGATGAGGCCAGGAAGACGACCGAACCAGCCACGTCCTCCGGCGTTTCCAGCCGGCGAAGCGGTGTGTCGTTGATATATAGCTGACGCACTTCGTCAGCCGTGATCCCGCGCAGGCTGGCCTCCCAATCCGCCTCGCGTTCCTGCATGCTGGTACGCACATAACCGGGACAAACCGCGTTCACGGTGATGGCGCTGGCAGCCAGCTCTCCGGCCAGAGCCTGTGTAAGACCCACCACGGCAAACTTGGAAGCTACGTAATGCACCAAGAACGGCGCGTTGCCGCGTTTGCCGGCCATGCTGGCCGTATTGATGATCTTGCCGCGCAGGCCCCCGTGAACAAGCGGAGTCTGCGTCATCATCTGCCGGGCAATAACCTGTGAGCACAGGAATGCGCCCTTGGCATTGATGTCCATGTTGAAATTCCAATCGTCCTCGGTGAGATCGACAAATCGTTTCATGGAACTGACGCCGGCGTTGTTGCACCAGACGTCGATCCTGCCCCATTGGGCCACGATCTTTGAAACAACCTGCTCGATCTGCGCGCGCTCCGTCACGTCCAATTTAAATGCGACGGCATCCTGTCCCAGAGACTTGATTTCGTCCGCCACGCGTTCGGCCCAATTCTGATTAAGGTCAGTCACAGCCACGCGCGCACCCGCGGCGGCCATAGCCGTGCAAATCGCCCTGCCAATGCCGGTCCCCCCGCCGGTGACCGCGACAATTTTATTGTCTAATTGCATAATCCATTCTCCTCATCCTGTTTTATTGGGTGTCCGCTTACACCTGAACCCAAGAATTAATCCTGACCAATTTTGGGTAGGTGCCTTTCAAGTTTTCGTAAACTTCACGGTAGATTTTGAACAAGGCTTGATAGCGTTCATAATTTTGCATGTTCGGCTGGGTGACCGTGCTCACCTCGATGAATTTCTCGATCTCACTCCATTCCTTGAATGCTCCCACACCTTTCCCAGCGACAAAGGCAGCCCCCAACGATGAACCTGGATGATGTGCGATTTGCTCAAGTGGCAGTCCCAAAACATCGGCCGTAATCTGCCTCCAAAGCAGGGAATGCGCGCCTCCATTGGTAAGACGAACGCGGTTTGGAATGTGCTTGTGTTCAGCCAGAACTTCAAGATGATGTTTAAAGCCAAATGCAATTCCCTCCAGGATCGCCCGGTAGATATGGGCGCGCGTATGGGTGAGCGTCAAACCAACTAGAGTCCCGCGCGCCAATGGATCATTCAAAGGTGTTTTCTCCCCAAGAAAATATGGCAACAACACTAGGCCGTCCGAACCAGCGGGAAGAGGCGCAGCCTGATCGTCTAATTCGGCATAATCCAGTGTTGACGCAAACTGATCACGGAACCAACGGATCAGACTGCCGCTGGATGCCATGCAGCCATTGATCAAGAATTTTCCGGGAATTACGTGATAGTCCAGGAAGAGACGCGGGTCGGTCTCTGCCTGATCGAGCGAAAAGAGGATGTCGCCCGCGCCTCCCAACTTGACCAGCAAGTCGCCGTCCTGACGCAACCCCGCCGAGAAAGCGGAGGCGATATGATCCGCGCTGCCGGCAACTACCGGGATTCCGCTTGGCAGACCGGTTTGGCGGGCCGCTTGATCGCTCAACTTGCCTGCGATTTCCGCAGGCCAATGGACCTTTCCCAGCCAGGAACGGTTGATGGATGCCAATTTGAGAAGAGCATCGTCCCAATCCTCCCGCTGCAGATCGAATAG
>JAKAMM010000213.1 GCA_021812905.1 Chloroflexota bacterium
CTCTCAACCTTTGCAAATCAAGCCACAATGGCAATCGAGAATGCCATCCTGTTCGAACGCAGTGACACGAGATTGGAGGAACAGACTCGTCGCCTGGAAGCGTTGATCCAATCCATGGAAGACGGCTTGATCCTCAGCGACCTGAAAGATAAAGTAGTTTACGCAAACCGCCGCGTGGGAGAACTGACTTCAATGACCCCTGAGGATTTGGCAGGCGCGTCTTTCAACAGCGTATTGGCGCGCATTCTTACCAACGCACAGGATCCCCAAAAAGCACAACAAGAGTTCAAGAACATACTCGAAAAGGTCAATACGCGAAAAGGGGAATTTGTCTTGAGCATATCCGGACAAATTGTTTACATGCGGCTGGAAGCCTTCGATGTGACCGATACGCGCGATATCATCATTGGGCATGGATTGATTCTGCAAGATGTCACTACGGACCGCGAACTGGATCGCATGAAATCAAGTCTGATCTCCACAGTTTCTCACGAGCTGCGTACGCCGCTCGCAGGCATCAAGGGTTACGTGTCAACTCTGTTGGCCGACGATGTGGAATGGGATCGTTCATCGCAACGCGAATTCCTCTCTGTTATCTCGGATGAAACGGATCGTTTGTCTAGCCTAGTCAATAATCTTCTCGATTTATCGCGCATTGAGGCCGGTTCCTTACAACTCGTGCGTGAAGAATGCCATCTCGAGCAGATCATCCAGCAGGCGGCGAAGCAAGCCCGACTTCAAACGGGTAACCACTTCGAGGTCCGGATCGAACCGAATTTGCATCCGTTATTTGGCGACCCGCCTCGGCTGGAAACCATCCTCCGAAATCTAATTGAAAATGCGGTCAAATATGCAGGCCCCGAGGCGACTATCCGCGTGGATGTCACCCAGCAGCAGGATAATCTTATCTTTCGCGTTTCTGATGACGGCCCGGGAATTCCGCCTGAAGAGAGCAAACGTATTTTCGAAAGTTTTTATCGAGTGGACAACAGTTTGACACGCCTCGCCAGCGGCGCGGGATTGGGGCTGGCGATTTGTCAGGGTTTTATCCGGGCACACGGCGGTAAGGTTTGGGTGGAATCCCAGGAGGTTGGCGCTTGCATTGCGTTCCTTATCCCGCTCAATGAAAAAGCCAAAGCGCATGAATCATATTATGGTCAGCAGGAATAACACGTGCCATGAATGCAATTAAAGTCCTAGTTGTTGATGATGAAAAGCCATTGCGGGATTTTGTCCGCCGCAATTTGGAAGTGCGCGGATATCAAGTCCTGACCGCTGCCAATGGCCTGGAGGCGATGGCGGTATTCAATACCTCGCCGGTTGACCTGGTCATTCTGGACATCATGATGCCGCATCAAGACGGTCTCGAGACAACCAGGCGCATTCGCCAAAGCTCAAACGTGCCGATCATCATTTTGACCGCACTGGGAGAAGAAACCGATAAAGTACATGCCTTTGACATGGGAGTTGATGATTATCTGACCAAGCCCTTCGGTGTTGGTGAGCTATTGGGCCGCATCAAGGCAGTGCTGAGGCGCTCGCACTGGTCAGAGCCAAATTCAACTGACGAGCGGATTGTACGCGGCGATATCTCCGCTGAACTCGCCAATCATCGCGTGACCATTCACGGGCAGGCGATTGAGCTTACCCCAACCGAATACAACTTGCTCATCTACTTGATGCATTATGCAGGAAAAGTCTTGATGCATCGCGCCATCCTGCAACACGTCTGGGGGCCAGAATATGGCGATGAGTCCGAATATCTGCGGGTTTATATTGGCCGCCTGCGCCAAAAGATCGAGGAGGATCCGTTACATCCGCGATATTTGCACACCGAACATGGCATCGGCTATCGCTTTGAGGGTTAAGCGGTTATTTACGAATTTTTTATACAATCCACTTCTTTTTTAGGAAATGTTTCGACAAAGCAAATATAATGACTAGAGGATGCGGGAAATAAATCTGATGACACTGCATCCGGGAGGTTGGCCCAACGATCTCAATTCCAGTACAACACAATGTTCAATTTGCATCCCAAACATTCCATTGGAGGAGTTCAGATGAAACGCTCACTGTTCGTATTACTTAGCCTGCTCGTTCTGGGAAGCATGGCAATCACCGCTTGCGGTCCGCAAGCGACCCCGACTGCTGCGCCGCAGCCGCAACCGGCGGCGACTCAAGCGCCGGCAGCAACAACCGCGCCCGCACAGCCAGCCGCGAAGACCGTCACCATTGGATTCACTTCTTCGCAGACCGGCTCGCTGAATGTCGAATCGACGCGACAGTATAACGGTCTCAAGCTATGGATGGATCAAGTCAACAAAGCCGGAGGGGTTAAGTTGGCTGACGGTACGGTAGTCACTTTTAAGGCACAGACCTACGATGACGAGTCCAATAAAGATCGCGTGCAGCAACTGTACACCAAGCTGGCAACGGAAGATAACGCCGACTTTCTGATCAGCCCGTATTCGAGCGGGCTGGCTGCCGCCGCCGCTGTGATCGCCCAGCAGTACAACAAGATCATGATCACCACCGGCGCGGCAGATGACAGCACCTATAAGAAGGGGTATACGCTGGTTTACCAGGCATATACTCCTGCCAGTCATTATCTGACCGGCGCTTTGGATCTGTTGGCAAAGACTGATCCCACTGCCAAGAAGATAGCAGTTGCCTACTCTACAGACAGCTTCTCGACCAGCGTTGTCAAAGCGCTGAAAACGTATGCGGAAGGCAAAGGCTATAACGTCGTTCTCTTTGAAGGTTACGATCCGGCTACGACCGATTTCTCTGCCTTGATCAATAAGATCCAGGCTGCCGCACCGGATGCGGTCATGGGTGGCGGTCACTTCCAGGATGGCAGCACGTTCGCCAAACAACTCTTCGAAAAGAAGATTGGCGCCAAGTATGTGGCATTACTGGTCGCTCCGCTGGAAGATAAGTTCTCCCAGTTAGGTGGCGCCGCACTCGGTGTAGTTGGACCCAGCCAATGGGAACCACAAGTCAACTTCACACAGGCTTCTGCCCAGAAGGCCGGCCTGACCTGGTATGGCCCTGCAGGTTCTGATTTCACCAGCGCTTACAAAGCAGCCTACAATGAAAACCCGACTTACCATTCGGCTGGCGGTTATATTGCCGGTTTGATCTTGCAGAAGGCCATCGAGGACGCCGGTTCGCTGGATAGCGCAGCCATTACAGCGGCTCTCGATAAGATGGACATCCTGACCTTCTACGGTCACATCAAGTTCGATGCCAGCGCTGCGAGTCACGGCCTGCAGATCGGCCACGACATGGTCTACGCACAATGGCAAAAAGATGCGAGCGGAAATCTGGTGAAACAGATTGTCTGGCCCGCTGAAGGCGCAACTGCCCCCGCGCTTTATCCCATCCCGTAATTTCTTACATCTGGAAAGTCCCTGTAGGCGCGCTGAACGTTTGCAGGGACTTTTCCATCTGGTTTCGAACTCACGGGAGAATCCGCATGGGAAATCTTCTTATAGCTTCATTGATCGATGGCTTGCTGATCGGCTTTGTGTATGGAATTGCCGCCATGGGGCTGAGTCTGATCTGGGGAGTTATGGATGTGATCAACCTGGCGCACGCACCGCTCATGGCGCTGGGCATGTTTGGGGTTTATCTTTTGTTCAGTTCCATTGGTTTGAATCCTTACATCTCTCTGATCTTGATTGCCTTGATTGGGCTTATCGGCGGAATCGCAATCTATTACATTGCCATCCATCGCGTGCTGTCTGCCCCGCCTCTTTCCACACTTCTGGCGACTTACGCCGTCAACATGATCATGATCGGTTTGGGAACGGCGGCCTTTAGCACGACGCCGCGTAATGTCAACTTCACACTGGGAAGTATTGGGAGTGGCGACTTGACGGTTCAGGGCACGCGTTTGGTGGCGGCGGTCGTTGCAACTGCCGTCACAGGCGGGCTATACTTTTTTCTCTATCGCACTCGTCCCGGCAAGAATATCCGGGCAGTGGCCAATAACCGTGCCGCGGCCGAACTGATGGGCATTCCATCATCTCGCGTTCTAGCGCTCAGTTTTGGACTTGGCACACTGCTGGCCGCGGTTTCCGGAGGGTTGATCGCGACGTTCTTCCCGTTCACCATCCTGGCTGGCAACGCTTACCAATTAAAGAGTTTCGTAATTGTGGTAATGGGCGGTTTGGGAAATCCGTTGGGAGCACTGGCGGGAGGCTTGATCCTGGGTGTCATGGAAGGTTTGATCCCG
>JAKAMM010000214.1 GCA_021812905.1 Chloroflexota bacterium
AAAATCAAACAGCGTTTATATTTATATCCGCCGCGGAAGGACGGCTTCTCAGCCAACGTCTCGCCGCGTGCGTTGATGAGACGGTTCCCGATGGATGGGTCTTTGGCCCACGAAGGGATCAAACCCCACATAAAAAAATCCGCGGTGTTTTTGCCGTTATTCGGGATCGCCAGCACAGGCTGGGTTGGCGCGATGTTGAAGCGCGGCGCAAATTTTGCGGGAAAGGTGTAATCCGCAAAAGCGTCTTTTAGATCAGCGGGGTCAACGGTTAAAGTAAATCGTTCGCACATGGTTTCTACTTTCGTAATTTCCTGAAATCACCATCGCGCATTGTCACGCCGGTCGCATCCAAATGTTCGAGCAATGCCTGCGCGTACTTTCGGCTGGTGTCAAAAAGGTCACGCACTTCGGCCAGGCTGATCTGTCCTTTTTGTTCCAACGCAGTGTGGATCTTTGCGACCATTCCATCATAATCCGCTTTACGAAAAAGGACATCCTGCGAGACGGCGACCAGCTCATTTAATTCCACCAACGCGCTGACGACTTCCTCGCCAGCCTCAGTCTGACATTCCTTGACGCTCGGCGGGCTGAACGGACTCTGAGCGAACTTCCGCATCAAAGTCTGGACTTTGACTTGCTGGTCGTTATCGAAGCGGACTTCGTGCGACGGGATGCTGATGAAGTAGTTTGTCTCAACTAACGTATTACATATTACGTAATACGTAATAACGCCGTTGAAAACTCGCGCCGACAATTTGAGCCTGCTCTTGAGTTCTTCACGCGGAATGCCGCGTCGCAGCGGGAAATTTTTGTGATAGCTTTCGACGATTTGTAAAGTTTTATCATGCAGACCATTCCAGTGGGGCAGCGCGGCGAAAAGTTCATCGTCAATTTTTATGATCTTTCCATTTTCAAGCAATTCGTTCATTGCTTCTGCGGCGGAATCTTTTTCCAGCCGCGAGCGTGCCATGATTTCTTTTGGCGACGCAATGCCAATTGCCAATGCAGCTTCGAACAAAATGTCCGCGGGTGAACCTTGTGCGAGCGATGCCAAACTTATTAACACATCTTCATCGAAGCATTTGTGGCGGCCTTTGGGTTGCGCATCCACGACGATGCCGCCACCGAGAGTCTCGCCCGGTGATGGACGCCGCAAAATGTAGCGGTCTCCGCGCACAGCCACGATTGGCTCGCGCAACTCGAGCTGTATCCAGCCTTCGTCGCCGGGGGCAAGTTCTTCCGTGTCAAGCAAGCGCAGGTTGGCAATCGTCTCGCTCGTGCCGATAAAGACTTTGACTTCGCTGGAATGTTTTAATGATGAAGAAGCATCTTTCAGCATACAAAAGCGCGCATCCACTCGGCGGGTGGACTGATACTGGCCGGGATGAGTCAGGACTTCACCGCGCTGGATTTGTTCGGTGGGAATGCCAGAGATGTTGACCGCCGTGCGCGATCCGGCGACAGCGCTCTCTTCTTTTTTCTTGTGAGTTTGGAGCCCGCGAATTCTGCCAGATAAACCGGAAGGCAAAATTTCTATTTCATCGCCGAGCGCAAAATGTCCATCGCTTAATGTGCCGGTGACGACCGCGCCGAATCCGCTCATGGTGAAGACACGGTCAATGGGCAGGCGCGGGCGTCCGAGATCGGGACGCGCGGGTTTGTCGCGCAGGATTTCGACGAGAGTCGCTGTCAGTTTGTCGAGCCCGCTTCGGGTCCGGGCAGAGACGCGGACGATGGGCGCATCTTGCATGACGGTCTCCTTGACCGCCGTCCGCACGTCAGATTCAATTAAGTCGAGCCAGTCGTTATCTGGAATGAGATCGGTTTTGGTTAAGACGATTATTCCGGCGGGGATTTGAAGCAGATCGAGAATGGCGAGATGTTCTTTTGTTTGCGGCATCACGCCTTCGTCGGCGGCGATGATCAGCAGCGCGGCGTCAATGCCGCCGACGCCTGCCAGCATGTTCTCGATGAAGTCGCGATGGCCGGGCACATCCACGATGCCGATCTCTTCGCCGCCGTTTAGGGGCAAAGTGAGCCAGCCGAAGCCGAGATCGATCGTCATCTCGCGCTCCTGCTCTTCTTTCAAACGGTCGGGGTGTGTGCCGGTGAGCGCGGCGATGAGTGTGGATTTGCCGTGGTCTACGTGGCCTGCTGTGCCGATAACATGCATGGGTAATAAATCTTTCTTCTTTCTCCTCTCTTTGGGAAAGCAGAAAGAAGAAAGATGAGTATCTTTTTGCGAAGATATGATTGATGTTTACATAGAGATTATAACTCTCTCATTTCCATCCTGTTGACCGAATGCTCTGCCGAAGAATTTCGTCTTGACTGTTCAGCGCAGAAAAAATCAACTCAAAGACGCTGAGACGCAAAGCATTTATTGTTTTTTGCGTCCTTGCGGCTTTCCGTTAAATCTTTGGGCACAAACAAAAAGACTGCGAGATGTGTTCGCAGTCTTTAGTCCATCGTCTATTGTCTATCGTCTATTCCTTCATCGCCTTCTTGAAATTTTCAATCGCATCCACCGGCGTTGGGTTCACGCCGTAAGCCATCGCCAGATAATACGCCATGTAATCGCCGAACAGGATCATCATCCACATTTGCGCCAGCGCCGATTCGCCGCGCGCATCGAGGAAATCCGTGTTCAGGCCTTCGAGCATGAAAGCCTGCTTCGTCAGGTCGAGACGTTTGCGATTCTGACGATGATCGGATGGCGCGCGCAGGAATAAATTCATCGTGTGCGGCATCAGGACTTCTTCGGGATGGATTGTCCCGGCCAGCGTATTGTGATCCACCTCAGGCAGAACCTCGAAGTTGGCTCCGGCTTTCGAGATTTCATTGATCTGATATTTGAATCTGCGCGCGACAGGCGCGAGAATCCCCGCGGCGAAAAATGTCACCCAGCGTCCCATCAGTTGACCGGCGTAACGCTTGGCCGGATTCAGCGCGGCGGGAATTTCAGCGCGGATCTTTTCCTGCGATTTTTTCATGGCGCTGACGGCTTCGTCCACATCCTTGGATGGATCAGGAATCAAATTCAATCTTGTGAACAAAGCCAGAATCAAGCCAAACGAAAATCCAAGCGCGGCGCGCGGCTGGCCTTTGTGATTGAAAATCCAGGCCGGGATATTTTTTTCTTTGGCGCGTTTGACAAGTTCTCCGCCGGTGGAAATCACGAAAACGGTACAATCATTTTTGAGTGCGGCATTCAAAGCATCGAGCGTCTCTTCAGTTTCCCCGGAATGGGATGATGCGATGACGAGAGTCTCTTTGCCGTGTGCGAAAGCGGGCAGGCCGTAATCGCGGTGAACGGTCACAGGCACGGAACAAGTCGGTGAAACGAGAGCCGCTAAAAGGTCGGCACCGAGCGCTGAGTCACCCATGCCCGCAATGACAATCCGTAAGACTTCGGAAGTCTGGCTGGTTGGCAATGGTTGAGTCTGTCCCAGATCCCACGCGGACTTTAATTGATCGGGCAGGCCGTCAATTTCGGCCAGCATGTTTTGTCTATCGAGTTGTTTGAAGCGGTCGAGGTCGTCGAGAAACATATCAGCTTGCGTTTTTCATAAAATCAGCGAGGTCATTTTTCAAGGCGGCCAGCGACGGCAGATGGATGTACATCATGTGACCGGCTTCGTAATAACCCATGCTGATATTTTTGCGCGTGGTTTCGTCGAGGCCGAGGTGATTGAAAGTATATTCAGTGGCGAAGTAGGGCGTGCCGAGGTCGAAGTAACCGTTGGCCACAAAAACTTTCAGATGCGGATTGTAAGTCATGGCCTGGCGCAGCGTTTCGCCGACGTTGACAAATTGCCCCTCGAATTCCTTGAATGACCACGGATGAACAAAGTCGCTCAGAATTTCATAAGGCAGGTCTGTTTCAAATTTGAGTTCAGTGCGGACATAATCATAGAACGCAGCGGTGTATGGTCCTTGGACATTTGTCAGAAGCGGATCGTATTCGGGTTTATCTGTGACGCCGAGGCGGTCGCGGCCAAGAAGGCGGCTGTCGAGGCGGCCGATGATTTGTCCGCGCTCGCGCAGGAGTTCCTTGAAGAAATGCTGGTCGTTGATGCGTAAATTGCTGCGTTCAATGAACTCCGCCGAGAGACCGGTGTAACGCGCCATCTTCTCGATGATCTGTGCGCGCTCGCGTTTGGTGAGCGTGCCGCCTTTGAGCAACGCGCTGGCATATTCGCCTAGGGCGAATTTCTCCACTTCTTTTAACAGGGTTTGC
>JAKAMM010000215.1 GCA_021812905.1 Chloroflexota bacterium
ATTTAAGAGCAGGTTGTGAAGCTGGAGACCAAATACGGCAGCGCTTGCAAAAATGATCATTCCGATAGGAATGCCAAGAATGAACATCAAAATGGTTTGAAGCAACAACCGCCAACCCGCACGCAGACGGGGCTCGTCGGGAGAAAGGAAGATGGAGGCGAGAAAGGAGCGTTTTGGTGGAGTTTGAGTTTCGGTCATAAGAATTATCAGTTGAGAGTCGAGAGTCATTAGTGGGCGTGGCGGTCGGGTTGGACTCGATTGAGCAGACCGTAAAGCATTCGTGTTATCTCCGTTAGTTCCCCAGTACTCTCTACTAACGGCTCTTTTATCCGCCTTTGAGATAGATGCCCGATGGATCAAGTTCTTCGCGCAGGATTTTTAATTCCTTGTCTGTAACAGGTTCTGTGGTTTTTAATTGGGGAGCGATTTTTAAATCCCATCCGGTATTCTCTTTGGCCTGCTCGGCTGTTTTGCCTGGATGAAGCGCGGTCAGGATCAATTCGCCGTTTTCATCCGGCTCCATGAAGCCAATGTCAGTTACAACGCCGACCATGCCTGCGCCGCGCACGCCGGTCGCTTCGCGCTCCTTGCGCCCAGTTAAAAAACCGGCTGAGGTCATGAAGTCCGCTTTTTCAGGGAAGCGGCGTTTTTGGTGCGGCGTCATCAGATAACAACGATTGGCCCAGGCCGCGATCTCTTGTGATCCACCCGAACCAGGCAGGCGGACTTTGGGATGCTCATAATCTTTTCCGATGACCGTGGCGTTGATGTTACCGAACTTATCAATTTGCGCGCCGCCCATGAATCCCACATCGACATTGCCGCGCTGCAGGTAAAGCGTGAAAATATCGTACATGCTGACCACGGACAGCGCGCCGCTGACGAGCGTCGGGTCGCCGATGGAAAGCGGCAGGCGTTTCGGTTCCGCACCGATCACGCCCGCTTCGTAGATCATCACAAGGTTCGGCGCGTGTGTACGCTTGGCGAGATTGCAGGCGAGATTGGGTTGTCCCACGCCGACGAAAACCACGTCGCCGTCACGCAATAAGCGCGCGGCATTGATGATCATCAGTTCGGCGGATGAATAATTTGATTCAGTCATAAGATATCCTTCAAGTTGTTGTTCTGGTCTCGATACAAGCGAGAAGAGCGCTCGCTTTGCTCGACCATCATGTTCTTCAAAAATCCATTCATGATGTCAAACGCCTCCTGCGGTTTTTCAAGCGGGAGCAGGTGAGTGGAATTCTCCAGCGAGATGATCTTGATCTTGCGATTCTTTTTTTGGACAGAACGCGCCGTGGATGCCCAGAAGGTGTCAGTCTCTGCGCCGCGGATGATGAGCGTTGGAACTTCAAGATGCGAGAGTCCGTTCCACAAATCCCAATCGCGCCAGATGCCGGTGTGATAAATGTGCGCTTCCCATTCCGGTGAATACGCCAACTCGTAGCCGCCGTCCGCTTTGGGTTTGGTCATACCCTCGATAAATGCACGCAGATTTTCATTCGAGAAGAAGCGGAAGATGCTGCGGCGGCGATAGGCGTCAAAAACCTTATCCAGGTCGTCAAATGTGCGGCGGCGTTTCAGCGCGCCTTGAATAAGCGGGTGGACATTTTCCCCCATCCCCAATATTCTGGCGAAATTCCACTCGAGCATGTAATAGCGCGGAAACAAAACCGGCTCCATCAATACCAATGCGCGGAAACGACCCGGTTCTTTGAGCGCGGCGCGCAATGTGACAATCGCTCCGATGGAATGTCCCAGGCCGATGACAGGACCAGCCTTTTGTTCATCGAGAAAATGAAGCAAATCTTCACTGAACGGATGCCAATCTTTTATTTCGTCCGGTTTGGAGTCCGGCCATAGAGGTCGCAGCAACATTCCAAAAACCCGGTGCCTGGTTTTTAACAAATCAAGTAATGGTTGATAGCAGGCAGGCGGGTAGCCATTGGCGTGCAGGAAATGCAGTGGTCGGCCTGTGCCGTCGAAATCAAGAGAGGGGATAGGGGATAAGGAGGAAAGGGAAGACGATTTATTCATCCGCTAATCTACGCTAATCCTCACGAATTTTATAATGGGCTTCGCTTTCGCGCAAAACACGTGGCTGCTGTTTGCTTGAGCCATCTGGCGTCAATACAAGCCGTCTCCATTCCAACTTGTTTTCTGAGCCGAAGTTTATTAAAAGACCTACCTGCAGGTTGGTCGCTTTTAAATAGTTGATGAGTTGTGCTTCTTCCCGGGAAGTTAATTTATCTATCGCTTTTAATTCGACAATAATTTGGTCGAAGCACAGCAAATCGGCTATGTAGAATTTTTTCAACTGCCTGTTTTTGTAATTAATAACGATCTCATGCTGCGACTTTGTCGGAATCATTCTCTCACCAACTTCCATCTCCATTGCTTCCTGATAAACCGGTTCGAGAAATCCTGTGCCCAGTTGATTGTATACTTCCATTGCTGCGCCAACGATTCTGTAAACTTCATCTTTCAAAAGCAAGTCAACCATAATCCCTCAGAAATATTCGCGTTTATTCGCGCAGATTAGCGGATCAATAGTTTCCGTAATTAATTGCTTCGCTCATGCGCGGTTCGACCTGTAATCTCTGGTGCGTCTCTTCGCCAAGTTTCTGCCAATATTCTTCCCGATCCTTGACGCCGTGGACCCATTCGTCCAGCCAGCTTTTGACGGCTTCGGGCGATTCGCTGACTTTGTCCCATTTCATGTAGAACTCGTTGTCGCGGTCGTAATAGCCTTGCGCGTAGGAGGGATGGCAGGAATACGGGACGTGACAAACGGCATCCACAACCACGGATGGGATCAACGTACGGTTCGGGTCGGACCTGATAACGGCCTGGTCCACGATTTCTTCTGCAGTCAGGATGACTTTTTTCGCGGCAAAGGCGGCTTCTTTTTGCTCACCGATGATGCCCCACAAATGTGCATTGCCGTTGACATCCGCGCGTTGCACGTGGACGATGGCAACATCCGGATTCAATGCCGGAACGACGATCACATCCTTGCCGCCAAATGGATCAGGGATGCGCTTGATGTTCGGATTCGCTCTTTCAAGATCGCTCACCGCAGTTTGATTCATCGGCAAGAATGGCAGACCAGAGGCGCCGGCCTGCAAACGCGTGATCATTCCGAAATGGGAATATTCCTCCCATTCGAGTTTGCCTTGCTCAATTGCCGAGCGGACAATTCGCAATGATCCAACACCAGGGTTGCCCATGTATGAAAAGATGACTTTGCGGGCGCAATTCGCGGCGACCATTTGATCGTAGATCAGGTCCGGGGTGGCGCGCGCCAGCACGAGCCCCCGTTTTTTGAGGCGCATGATCTCGTGTCCGGCCGCGAAAGGGATCAAATGTGTGAATCCCGCGGCATAGACCGTGTCGCCGTCGTCCACATATTTTGAAATTGCATCCGAGAGGCTGGTTAATTTGGTCATGATTTCATTTCTTTCCTTCTTCTTTTTCTTTCTTCGAGCCAGACCGCATTTTTTTCAGAATGCCAAAACGTCCGCTCGGTGGCGGAGGCGGCTTGCGCCCGCGAATCAGTAGGCCCGTTGTTATGATCAACACTGCCCAAAAGAGGTAATCGAAATCTGGCTGGTTGGCAAAATTGGACGCGATGAATAAAATAAATAACCCCGTGCCGACCACAAGACAATATGTGCCGATACGAAGAATAAGATCTTCCATGAGACCTGAGATAAAAGCCCCTTCCCCTCAACGGGGAAGGGGCGAGTTGAACCTTATTTGCGGCGAGCGGCCCTTTTTACCGCTGCCTTCTTCTTTGGCGCCGCCTTCTTTACAACTTTTTTCACGACTGCCTTTTTAGGCGCAACCTTCTTTGCCATGGTCCTTTTCGTAGTTGTTTTCTTCGCCTTCGGGGAAGATTTTGCAGCGGTCTTCACTGCTGCTGCAGGTTTAACCAGCGTGCGGATCTGTTCGTGCATGTAAAGTTGAACGTAATACAAACCGCCGCCGTTCTTGCCGCTTGCGCCGGAGCCTTTCCAGCCGCCGAACGGTTGGAAGCCCGGCCACGCGCCGGTGGTCGCGCCCTGCGGACGATTCGCATACGTCACGCCCGCTTCGATCTGATCGAAGAACCAGTCCGTCTCGGATGGCGCGCCGTAGAAGCCAGCAGTAAGACCATAATTAACATTGTTGGCGATCTTCATGGCTTCGTCGAGACTGCTGACTTTGCCGATGGTGGTGATGGGCAGGAACAT
>JAKAMM010000216.1 GCA_021812905.1 Chloroflexota bacterium
TGAATTTAACCAGCGCCAACCAAGGCCGGTCGCGGATGACGAGCAAATTACATTAAAAACTACGCAAACTGTCTTGCCCCTCCGCCCTTGCCGTGATAAACTAAGTCTGTGATCGAAAATCTGCTGGTCGTTACGCCTGATCCCACTTTTGGGGAAGCATTCCGTAGCTCGCTTCAGGGCACGGATGCTTATCGCGTCTATCTTGTCAACAACAAAGCCGCGGCAGTCGTACGCGCTGACGAAGAAGCCTGCAAACTGGCTTTCCTCGATATCGAGCTTGGCGAAAAATTAGTCGAGGAGATCGGCCAGTCGCTTCGCACCGTCACCCCCGGCATTCAGCTTTTTATCCTGGCCGATGACGAGACTCCCCCGGCGCTTGATTCCATCCGCCCATGGACTCTCGTCCGCAAAACATTCAAAATGTCTGAACTGTTTAATAATACAGGCAAAACTCCTGCTACGAATTCATCTCCCATAACACAGGAACTTCCCTGGTTGGGCGACGTTCGTAAAGCCGCGCAACATTTAACACGCCTCACACTTGAGAGTTCGTCGCAGGCCGCGCTGATCACCCTCGACCATGAACTTTGGGCCTACGCTGGTCAACTTTCTCAAGCCGCGGCCAAAGAGATCGCCCAAACATTGGCAAGAAATTGGGACGCCCAAAAAGGCAGTGACCTTTTGCGCTTCGTCCGGCTTGAAAGCACCAAAGCCGAGCACATGCTCTACGCCACAGAACTCGCCGAAAACGTTCTACTCGCCATGGTCTTTGATGCGGAAACGCCTTTCAGCACCATTCGTTCGCAGGCCAGCCTGATTGTGACCTCCCTCGGCGAAAGCGAAGCCAAAGAAGAGAAAACCAATAAACCAGTCTGGCCAAAAGCCCCTTCAAAAACCGAATCAACATCCGTTAATAACGGGATGGACGAGGACAACGAGGATATTGCCATTCCCGCCCTTTCAGAAATCCTGGTGGACATTCCCACGCCGAATCCAAAACCGGTCGCAAAGACCCCGCCAGTGGAGGTCAAGCCCGCTTCAGTCCCGGACATTAAGCGGACCCCCGTTAATCCGGGCGAAACGCGCCGCCCGATCTTTTCGCGTGAATCATCCCATCCAGTTCGACTCAAAGCCTTACTTCTCGCTGGCCAACACACCAATCTCGATCAGACTCCCTCCACACAATCCCAATCCTGGGAAGATTTGGAAAGTACCGCCCCCTCCAAATCACGACCGAGGCCTCAGGTACCGGTTCGCGGCCCAATGCCCGGCGAGTTGGATGAGACGCCTCCGCACTCCATGAATGAATTGGCTGGACAGATCGTGCTCGAACCGGTCTCAGCTGGCGTCTATCAGTTGATGTACGCTTGCTTGCTGGTTCCGCGCTTCCCGTCCCATTATTTGACCGGCGACATCACCGAGAGGCTCTCCGAGTGGATTCCCAACATCTGCATCGCCTTTGGCTGGAAGCTGGAACATCTCGCTGTCCGTCCTGAATATTTGCAATGGGTTGTGAACGTTTCGCCTGCTACTTCGCCGGGCTACCTTATGCGCATCATGCGTCAGCAAACATCCGAAAAAGTTTTTGCTGAATTTGTACGGTTGAAAAAAGAAAATCCATCCGGAGATTTTTGGGCGCCCGGTTATCTCATCATGGGCGGGACCCAGCCTCACCCCCCACAACTGGTCAAGGACTATATTAAACAAATCCGCCAGCGGCAGGGGATTGAAAAACCGCAACGCTGATAATTGCTTACCATGAAGTGAGCGCAGAGACGGCAAAAATAAAATTCCGCGCTCTGCGTTTTTTATTTGTACGCAACAGCCGCATCCGAAACTGAATACTGATCACTGAATACTGAATACTGATCACTGGAAACCAACATGCCTCCCACTCTTTACCTCATTGACGGACACGCGCTCGCCTATCGCATGTACTTTGCTCTGACTGCCGGCGCAAGTTCACAACGCTGGCAGACTTCCAAAGGCGAACCGACCGCAGGCATTTATGGATTCGCGCGCGAACTTCTACGCGTGCTCGAACAGGAAAAACCCGAATACCTGGCGGTTGCTTTCGATGTTGGAAAAACTTTTCGCGATGAAATTTTCCCCGAATACAAAGGCACACGCGAAAAAATGCCGGATGATCTGCGTCCACAGATCGAGCGCATTAGACAAATGGTGGATGCTTTCAACATTCCACGCCTTGAACGTGAAGGATATGAAGCCGATGATGTTCTCGGCTCAGTTGCCCGCATCGCCGCCGAACAGGGACTTGGTGTAAAGATCATCACCGGCGACCGCGATCTTTTGCAACTCGTCAACAAACGCACCGCCGTTTATCTGGCGGGCGATGATCAGAATTACATCACCGATGAAGACGTAATCAAAAAACTTGGCGTGCGTCCCAACCAGGTTGTGGATTACAAAGCCATTGTCGGCGACAAATCCGACAACATCCCCGGCGTGCCCGGCGTCGGCGAAAAGACCGCCGTCGCGTTGCTCGAAAAATTCGGCACGCTCGATAACATTTATAAAAATATCGATCAGGTTGAAAACCGTTGGAAGACAAAACTCGAAGCAGGCAAAGAATCAGCTCGGATGAGTCACGAACTGGCGCGCATCCACACCGATCTTGAATTTAAATTGGATCTCGAACACGCCAAAGCTGATGCGTTCGACCCGGCAAAGGTCGAAGCCTTTTTTGCGGAACTAGAATTCCGCAGCTTAATCAAGACGTTGAACCGGCTGACCGGCGAAGAAGCTTTGTCCACAATAGAGGCGGCTCCCGTTAAATCTCGAAGCGGACAGCTTTCGATGTTCGTCAACGAGCCGCAGACCATCTTCGCGCCGAAAGTTCAATCTAACATCGAAGTCGTCAACGTGGACACAGACGAAAAACTGTCCGCGCTCGCGAAAGAACTTAACAAAGCAAAGATCATTTCTTTCGACACGGAAACAACTTCCACCGAGGAAATGCAAGCCGGGATGGTGGGCATTTCGCTGGCGATCAAAGAAGGACAAGGTTATTACATTCCCGTCGGACATTTGTCTGGAAATAACCTGCCGCTGGATCAAGCCATTTCCATTCTCCATGCTCCATTAACCAACCCTCGCATCCCAAAGATCGCCCACAACGCAAAATACGATTACATTGTCTTGGCAAAACACGGATTGATCGTCTCGCCCATCACCTTCGACACGATGATCGCTGAATTTGTGGCGGACCCATCCTCCCACAATCTCGGTTTGAAAAATCTGGCCTTCGCGCGTCTCGGCGAAGAAATGACTCACATCGAAGAATTGATTGGCAAAGGCAAGAAGCAGATCAGCATGGCGGAAGTTGCGATCGAGTCTGTTGCGCCGTATGCGGCCGCCGATGCTGAAAACACGCTGCGCTTGTTGCCCATCATGCAAGCGGAAGTCGAGCGCGTGCACGGACAAAAGTTGATGGACGAAATCGAAATGCCGCTCATCCCGGTATTGGCCGAGATGGAAATGACTGGCGTGCTTTTGGACTTGCCTTTCTTCAAAAAGTTGAACGCGGAACTTACCGGGCGCATGGCCGAGATAGAGAAACAGGTTTTTGAATCGGTCGGCAAACCGTTCAACATCAATTCCACACAACAACTTTCGGATGTACTCTTCAATCGTCTAAGACTTGAACCGCCGGATAAGGGCAAGAAAACCGCCAGCGGACATTACTCAACTTCTGCAGATGTGCTCGATGCTTTGAGCGGAAAACATCCCGTTGTGGATATGGTGCTCGAACATCGCGAGCTTTCCAAGATCAAATCCACTTATGTGGACGCGCTTCCAGCCGCGGTGGATTCAAAGACTGGCCGCGTGCATACATCCTACAGCCAGACCGGCGCGGTGACCGGACGTTTGTCTTCGTCGAATCCGAATCTACAAAACATTCCGATCCGCACGGAGGAAGGCCGCCGCGTGCGAAACGGATTCATCGCGGCCAAAGGAAATGTTTTGCTGTCAGTGGATTATTCGCAGATCGAACTTCGCATCGTGGCGCACATGGCGCAGGATGAGGGCATGTTGGCTGCCTTCCGCGCCGGACAGGATATTCACGCCACGACTGCCGCGGCCATCTATAACATTCCACTTGAAGAAGTTAATAAAGATATGCGGCGTCATGCCAAAGCAATTAACTTCGGTTTGATTTATGGCATGTCATCTTTCGGCCTGATGCGCTCCACCGAATTGACTCTGGCAG
>JAKAMM010000217.1 GCA_021812905.1 Chloroflexota bacterium
TCCACACGTGGATTGACAGCCTCGTCCGCGCGGCGGCATCAGGTCAGACAAATATTATTTCAGCGATTGCTTCTGACATTCACAAAGTCAAGCCTGAAATTTATATTCAAAAATATTTTGTTTACTTTCTCTGGGCGCGTTCTTTCTCCTTTCTCCTTTTCACCCTCATCATTTTTGGGCTCTGGCGCAAAATCCCATTTACTTTTCCCTTTTTATTCGCTATCCTGCCCGCCGCGATTCTTCTCGGCGTCACCACTTCCACCCGCGTGCTCGGACCATTTATTGCGTTATTCGTTGTTTATTACGCTTTCCGTAAACATGGCAAAAAAGCAATCCCCGCTCTGATCGTTTATACCGTGATTGCACTCTTCGCCGCATATTTGACCTGGCCTTATCTCTGGCTTGACCCGATTGGGCATTTCATTGAAAGTGTGCGTGTGATGTCAGCGTATCCATGGAAGGGGCAGGTGCTCTTCAACGGCGTGGATTATCCTTCCACGGGATTGCCTGCTTCCTTTTTGCCCGTCCTGCTGGGGATTCAGTTAACGGAACCGGTCTGGTTTTTGTTCACTGCTGGTTTGGCGGTGACCGTTTACGGATCTATGAAGAAGCGCATGGAATCGCGCGCTTTGCTGGCGTTGACTCTCGTCTGGTTCGTCCTGCCGCTGGTCGGATTCATTGCCACGCGTTCGCCGTTGTACGATAACTTCCGCCAGATTTTCTTCATCCTGCCCCCGGTTTTTCTGATGGCCGGAGCCGTGTTTGAAAAAATCAAAAAGCCTGCGTTGCAGATCGCGCTAATTGTTTTGTGCGTTTTGCCTGGTGTCATTGACAGCGTGAGACTTCATCCGTACGAATATATCTATTACAATCGTTTTGTCGGCGGTGAGCAGGGAGCGTTTAGAAAATTCGAGATGGATTATTGGGGCACGTCTTATCGCGACGCGGCAGGCTGGCTGAACGCCAACGCGCCTGCGAATGCGACCGTTTGGGTCGAAGGCCCGGCGCATTTGCTGGGTTTATACCTGCGGCCCGATTTGAAACTCTATTCGACCTACGAGGCAAAGCGCGCCGATCATTATGATTATATCGTGGCGCTGACCCGCTATAATTTGGACCTGATTTCCTATCCCGATGCAAAAGTGATTCACACGATTGAACGAGACAATGCCCTGTTGACTGTTATCAAACAACCTTGAGGAAAAGATGAATTTACTGGAAAGACTTCCGACTGAAACCATTCTCGCCGACGGCGCCATGGGAACCATGCTGCATAGCCGCGGCGTGAGTTTTGATAAATGCTTTGATGAACTCAACCTGACCAATCCCGCCGCAGTTGTCGACCTTCATCGCGAATATATCGAAGCGGGCGCGCAATTGATCCTGACCAACACCTTCGGCGCCAATCGGTTCAAGCTTGGCAAACATGGCCTCGATAAAAATATTGTCGAGATCAACAAGGCGGGTGTCGAATTGGCCAGACGCGCGGTGGCTGCCTCATTCAAGGATGTTTTGGTGGCTGGCGATATCGGCCCGCTGGGCGTGCGCATTGCGCCGTTCGGACGCGTCCAACCTGAGCAGGCACGCGCCGCCTTCGCCGAGCAGATCAGCGCATTGTGCGAAGCAGGCGCCGATTTGATCGTGATCGAAACGATGAGCGATCTGTATGAAATTCAGGAAGCCATCAAGGCCGAAAAACAAAATTGCACATTGCCGGTGGTCGCTTCCGTCACTTTTACGCGCGATGACCGCACGCTGCTCGGCGATGACCCGCTGAAGGTTGCGCGCACGCTCGATGAAGCGGGCGCGGATGTGATCGGCGTGAACTGTTCCGGCGGCCCGGCGCAATTGCTCCGCATTCTCAAACAAATGCGCCAGGCAGTGCCCAATGGAAAATTCTGGGTCAAGCCCAACGCGGGTTGGCCCGAACAAGTCGGCGGGCGCATCATGTATCCGGCCGATCCCGATTACTTCGGCGATTACGCGCTTTCATTCCGCGAAGCCGGTGCGTGCATTGTTGGCGGATGCTGCGGCACCACGCCTCAACACATCGCGGCCATGCGTAAAGCACTCGATACTTCGCCAGCCATCAATCCTTCGCACGTCACAACTCTTCCCACTGAAGAGATTATTGAAACCGCGCAGGAGCAGCCCACACAGTTTGCGCAAAAACTCGCGTTAGGAAAATTTGCTGTCTCGGTCGAGATGGATCCGCCGCGCGGCCTTTCGACTCATAAACTGCTGGCGGGCGCATCGCTTTTGGCTGAAGCGGGCGCAGACGTGATTAACGTGGCTGATAGCCCGATGGCGCGCATGCGGATGTCTGCATGGGCGGTATGTGACGTTGTCCAGCGCCGCGTGAACATTGAATCCACGCTTCACTTCCCGACCCGTGGCCGGAATCTGCTGCGAGTGCAGGGCGACCTGCTGGCGGCTCACGCGCTCGGCATCCGCAACGTGTTCGTCGTGATGGGCGACCCGACCGCCATCGGCGATTATCCCGAAGCAATGGACAACTATGATCTCGTTCCCTCGGGTTTGATCAAACTCATCAAACAAGGCTTCAATGAAGGCGTCGATCATTCCGGAACAAGCATCGGCCAGCCGACGAATTTCTTCGTCGGCGCGGCGCTCAATCTTTGTCCGCCCGATGCCGATAATGAAATGAAAAATCTCCAGCGCAAGGTCAAGGCCGGAGCTGATTTTTTCCTGACCCAGCCGATCTATCAATCAAAAGACGGCGAAGGATTTTTGGCGAAAAACGAGTTGACGAATGGCCCGCTCAATCGTCCGGTGTTGGTCGGAATTTTGCCTTTGGTCAGTTTAAAACATGCCAACTTCCTGAATCATGAAATCCCCGGTATTTCCATCTCCGAAGAAATTGTCCAGCGCATGGAAAGGGCGGGAGAGAGTGCTGCTGAAGAGGGTGTGCGCATCGCGGTAGAATTGATCGAACAGGTCAAGTCGTGGGCGCAGGGCGTGTACATCATGCCGCAGTTCAGCCGATACGATTTGATCGCCGAGATCATCGAAAAGATAAAATAACCGAGCCTTTTATGAAAATTACTTTTTACGTCGCTGCGAGGGGCGGTTTTCCCCGAAGCAGTCTCCCTCAGCAAATCGGGGATTGCTTCGTCGGGTACGAATGCCCTCCTCGCAACGACGTTTACTCGGTAGCAATATGATTATCAAATGGCTGCAAAGAGTCTTGCTGGGACTGATCATCGTCGCCAGTCTCTATGCCAGCATTCAGAATTTAATCGCCAGCAAGGATTTGGGAAGCATCCATGACGATCCGGTTTTGGACTGGGAAAAACGTTTCGAACCGCTCAAGGAAAAACTGCCGTTCAAACGCGGCGTGGTCGGATATATTTCCGATTCGAGTGTTCCCGGCGCAAGCTTTGACTCAAACAACGACCAGGGCGAATACGTACTGGCGCAATATGTGATGGCGCCCATCATCATTGTCAAAGGCACGGGCCAGGAGTGGAACATCGGCAACTTGAAACCGGATGCCTATAAACTATGGAGCCGGTCAAATCATGGTCAGTTTGAGGTCCTTCCATTCAAGGGAAATATCTATCTGTTTCATCGAGTGAATAAATGATGTTACACAATTTTATGTCATTGCGAGACGGTGTTCTCCCGTCGACACTTGCACCGCACTGCGTTTGGTGCAGTGCAGGTGAGCAATCCCCTCGTGCGGCATCAGCGGAGATTGCTTCGCGAAGAACGCTCGCAATGACGTGTGAAAAGCAGGTGGGAAAATGGCTCTTCTAACCACGATTGGAATATTTCTTCTGCAAGTTTTGAGCGGCGGCATGTTTGTCCATTTGTTGTGGCCTGAGAGAGACCTCAAACTTTTATTCTTCAAGTTTTTTCTCGGCATCGGCGTTGGACTGGGTCTCTCGTCACTGCTCTATTTTCTTTACTTGTTCGCTTTCGCAGGTCGGCATTGGTTTGTATTCATCCAACTGGCAATCTTCTTGATCCTTCTCGCGTTCACTATTTGGAAAGAAAACAAACGGGGAAAATTTTCCCTGCCGCGCTTCAGCCTGACTCATACACAAATCTTTCTGGCAGGGATTGCCGCCGTCGTCTTCATCGTGTCCCTGCTCGGCACAGCCAGCTATCTTTTGCGCCGACAGCAGGGCGATTGGGATGCCTGGATGATGTTCAACCGCTCGGCGCGTTTTATTTACCGCGATCAGCCGCATTGG
>JAKAMM010000218.1 GCA_021812905.1 Chloroflexota bacterium
AGATTGACGGGACGATGCGCGGAACCGACCACAAGAATTTCAAAAACGGCTGAATTACTTTATCAAGATGACAGAGAAAAGTAAGCAATTTGGATTTGGAGGAATTGAGAAGTATTATTGAATTAGCAGGAGGTTCGTAACCTATGCACCACAATCGCACAAAAGTTATCGAACGTACCATCCAAGAATTTAAGCAATTAGATCACCTGGTCTCAAACCTGACAAATGATGAATGGAAGAAGTTATTGCCCAGACCCGAGACCAAAGATCCTTGGACCGTGAAAGACGCCCTGGCTCATATTACCCACTTTAAAGCCGATGTGATCCGTTCAATTAATAGACAGCGCAAACCGCCCGAGGAGCGCGGGCTGAACATAACCGAAGAAAATCATGTCATCTACATGCGCTGGCGCGATCGCTCACCACAGGAAGTTCTTGCCTGGCACAGACAGGTTCAGAAGGATGTGCTCGCCGCACTAAGGGCAACGCCTGAAGAATGGTTCAGCGGCAAAGAGCACAAACCCGAATGGCCTTTTGACCTCGACGGCCATTCTTCCTACCACCGCGTCAAGGATATCGAACAGGCACTGACGAAAACAGTGCGAAGAACTGCCTCGAAGAATTCCAGAAGCGATTGAATTATTTTATCCAGATGACGGAGAAGAATAAGATGTTTGGTTTTGGAGAAATTGAGAAGTATTATTAACAATCATCAGGTCGACAACCACAACATACTGTTTAAAATCAATCTAATTTCCTGTTACATAAAATCACTAGCCAGGTACTTGAGATGCCAAAAGATTCACCCTCAATGACAAAGAACAAAATCAGAAGAAGTCTTCATGCTATTATCGACCCCTTACCCACCCCAAAAGAAGTTGATTTGCTTTGGAGTTTTTTCAAGGGACAGTGTGCATATTGTGGAAAAAATCTAAAAAGAGAAGAAAGGAAAGGACATCAAGATCACATTATTTCAATTGCTAATGGCGGAAATAATGAAATCCACAACTTCGTTCTTTCATGCAATATTTGCAACGGTGATGAGAAACGAGAAGAGAATTGGGAAACATTCCTGAAGAAAAAAGCTCCAGATGAAGTTTTATTTAATTCAAGAAAGTCAATAATTGAAAGCTGGACATCACAGAGGAGGGACAAAACCATATATGAAGAAACTATGAATGAGATTGAGGCAATAATAGAGCGTACAATCTCAAATTTTGAAGACGCAGTAAAAAAGATAAGGGAAATAAAGAATAAACACGTCTGATTTGATTACTGCTTTATTTCGTCACTAATTCCAGCGTCTCCAACAATCGTTCCTTCCAATCATCATCTTTCCCAAACGTACACCAGTACGCGCCCTTGCCTCCACGCACATCGGGACTGAGGTCGTGCAGGCGTTTTTCTTCAGCGACATTCGGCGTGGACGGGTAACGCAGAACGATTTGTCCGGTTTCCATTCCAATGGAGGCGAGTCCGGCTTTCTCCGCGCGCAGTTTGACGCGCATCTGATAAAAAAGATTCTCGGCCATTTCGGGCAATGGGCCAAACCGATCTTTGAATTCGTTTGCCAGCGCTTCTATTTCAGTTTCGTCGCGCAAGTCCGCAATGCGGCGATAGAGTCGCAAACGCAAATCCTGATCAGCGACGTAATCGGCGGGGATGCCGACGGTTAAAGGCAAATCAACATTGACTGGCATCGAGATCGGTTGAAGGTTGAAGGTTTGAAAGTTTAAAGGTTGCAAGTTGGTAGGTTTTCCTTCAACCTTCAAACCTTCCAACTTTCCAACTGTTCTTATCCTTCTCACCGCATCCGCCAATAGTCTTGTGTAGAGATGAAAGCCAACAGCTTGAATGTGTCCATGCTGGCGGTTGCCAAGCAGTTCGCCTGCGCCGCGAATCTCAAGGTCGCGCATCGCAATCGAATAGCCCGCGCCGAGCTGTGTGTTCTCGGCAATGACTTCGAGTCGCTGCTGGCCTTCGATGGTCGGAGAAAGTTTTCGGTGGCGGAAAAAGTATGCGTAGGCGCGCGCCGCCCCACGTCCGACCCGGCCGCGCAGTTGATAGAGCTGGGCCAAACCGAAAGTGTCGGCGCGGTCCACGATCAGCGTGTTGGCATTCGGGATGTCCAATCCAGATTCGATGATGGTCGTCGAAAGCAGAATGTCGATCTCGCCCATATTGAAGCGGTGCATGACCGACGCCAGTTCGTGCTCATTCATCTGACCATGACCAATGTCAACGCGGGCTTCGGGAACGAGTTGGTCGAGATGCGCCTTCATCGCGTCAATCGTGTGGACACGGTTATGCACGAAGAAAATTTGTCCGCCGCGTTCGATCTCGCGCAAAATAGCCTGACGCACCAGCTTCGGCGAATACGGCCCAACGTGCGTGACGATGGGCAGACGTTCCTCGGGCGGCGTGTTTAGGTTGGAAATATCGCGCACGCCGGTCAGCGCCATATAAAGCGTGCGCGGGATGGGCGTGGCCGTGAGCGTCAGCACATCCACTTCGGTGCGAAGTTTTTTGAGATGTTCTTTATGCGTGACGCCGAAGCGCTGCTCTTCATCGATCACGACCAGGCCGAGTTCCTTGAACTGCACATCCGACGAGATCAAACGATGCGTGCCGATCACGATATCAATTTCACCGATTGCAAGTCCAAGCAAAATTTCGGTCTGCTCACGCGGCGAGCGAAAGCGCGAAAGCATTTCGACCTTCACTGGGTACGCTGCAAGCCTTTGAGAAAAAGTTTCGTAATGTTGTTGAGCCAGCACCGTGGTAGGCACAAGGATCGCGACCTGCTTGCCGTCCATCACGGCTTTGAAGGCCGCGCGCAATGCGACTTCGGTTTTTCCATAACCCACATCGCCGCACAAGAGTCTGTCCATTGGTCGCGGCGTTTCCATGTCACGCTTTATATCCACGATGGCTTTGGCCTGATCGTCGGTCTCGACGTATGGAAAACTATCTTCCAATTCTTTTTGCCATTGCGTATCCGGCTTGAAGGCATAACCCTGCACAACATTGCGGCGCGCGTACAGGTCGAGCATTTCCTGCGCGACTTCCAGCACCGCTTCTTTCACGCGGCCTTTTTTCTCGTGCCATTCCTGTCCCCCCAACCGGTCCAGCGCGGGTTCCACGCCTTCCGCGCCGACATAACGCGTCAAGCGATCTGCTTGATGGACGGGCACATAGAGCTGCCCGCCGCCTTCGTACTCGACGGTCAAGAACTCGCGCAGGTGACCATCCAATTCGCGCGTGGCCAGCCCGCCAAAACGTCCGACGCCGTAATCGATGTGGACAACGTAATCGCCCGGCTGTAAATCCGCATAAATAGACTCGGGCGTTTCCGTGGTCTGCCTCTGGCGCGTGCGCGGCTGGGGCCGCTCCCAACCAAAGATTTCAGAGTCCGTGATCAGATGGAAATGGTCGAGAATGAATCCTTCCGACAAGGATGCTTCGATAAAGACCGTTGACTGTAGACCATTGACCGTCGTCGGTCCATCGTCCGCGGTCCCTTTCCAAAGTTCTTGCAGCCGCTCTATCTGCCGCGAGACGATGACAAGCGCCTCATTTTTGGACACCAAAGCGGACGCGTGCTCGATGAACGGTTTCAACCTCCCGGCGAATCTCTGCCCAATCGCAAACGCGGACGATAGGCTCTCGCCCTCACCCATGCTTCGCGACCCTCTCCCATTGGGCGAGGGGAGTTCTAACGCGCTTGAGTATCCCAATTCAAGCGATGTATATCCATGCAAACTATCCAGCAATTCAGACCAGGTCAAATAAGGGACGGGGAAATCCGGCGAGAGCGTTCCTTCTTCGATACTCTCCTGTCGCAGTTTGACTGCCTGCTCTTCGACTTCGGAAACCATACCATCAACGATGGAAAGATCATCGATCAACACCAAGGCTGTGGGCGGTAAATAATCGAGCAGGCTTGCAGATTGCTGGTGTAGAAGCGGGATGTGAAATTCTGATAATTCGATATCCGGGAGTCGGGAGTCGGGAGTTGAGATTTGAGAGTCGGGATTGGCTATTCCTTCCGATTCCCGGTAAATAAATTCACGAGCGGGCGTTACTAAAATCGATTCGAGCTTTTCCACCGTACGCTGACTGGCGGGATCAAACCGACGCAGAGATTCGATCTCGTCCCCGAAGAAATCCAGGCGGACGGGCAGATTCTCCGCCGTCGGCCACAGATCCAAAAT
>JAKAMM010000219.1 GCA_021812905.1 Chloroflexota bacterium
TTATTGAAAAGATACGATTGGAGTTTATGAGCAACGGTGGTATTCCGGAGAAAATACATGAAATCGCAAAAGCGCATTGGATATCTGCTGACCATCGCCACAATTTTTGTGCTGGGTTGTGACGTCTCAACTCTGGTGGCGTCTCAGCAGATTCCAACCTCCGTTCCGGGCATCATTGACACAATAGTGGCGCAAACCGCCGCGGCCGCGGCCACACAGACGGCGGCTCTTATTCCTCCAACACTGATGCCCTCTCCTACGCCTTTCCCCACCAGAACGGTCAGTGTCACTCCAATCAACACAGCGACCTTCATTTTTCGATTTCCAACGAGTGCGAATACCCCAATCCCCGTACCTGCCAACGGGTTGTGTAGTCGGGTCAGCCAGACTCCCGCCAATTCCACACACTTTGCATCAGGAACGAGTTTCAATGTCAACTGGACGGTAAAAAATACGGGTGACAGAGCCTGGAACCATACGACGGTTGATATCGTTTATATTAGCGGCTCAAAGCTATCTCCCGTGTTACGCTATGATACTGCGGCAGATACCAATGTTGGCAGCAGCTATATTGTATTTGTCCCCATGAAAGCTCCCTCCGCAGCTGGCACATACTCGATGACCTGGGCACTGGAAGCAGGTGGAACCACTTTCTGTTCCCTCCCGCTGACCATCATTGTGCCATAGAAGCAAACCACCGTTAACAAAAATCAGGGGGTTGTCTAAAAAGGGAAAAGGCAGCCCCTCCTCAAAAGGGGGAAAGTTTTGCTCTAAAGATAAGCGGATTTTATGTGGGGTTATGGAGAATGTTAAGCAATTCCTTGGGGGATTTGTAAAGTAGAGACAATTGTCCGCTCATGTCACAACAGCGAGTTTTTTTTCCTTCGCAAATTTGGGCGGATGACCAACAGAGCCTGGGAAGGGCAAACGTTATTTCAGGCCAGAATGTAGGAAGCTGTCGATAAATTGGCGCTGGAAGATCAGGAACAGTACCAGCAGTGGTCCAACCACAATTACTGTGCCAGCTGTGACCAGCGGCCACTGTGCCCCGATCTCGCCCAGCTGGGTAAGTACTGCTAGACCAACCGTAAGTGGGCGGCTGTTGGTGCTATTAGTTACTATGAGTGGCCACAGAAAATCATTCCAGTGAAAACTGATCGAAGATAATGCAAAAGCAACCAGTGCCGGGCGTGCAGGCGGAATATAAACATACCATAAGGTTTGCAGCCAGTTGGCTCCATCCATACGGGCGGCATCATCCAGGTCCTGTGGGATCGTCTTGAAGGTCTGGCGCATTAAGAAGGTGCCAAATGCCGAACCAAAGAATGGTAGCATGACTGCCAGCAATGTGTCGAATAATCCCAGATTGCGGATGGTGGTGTAGTTTGGCACGATCAAGGCGCTCGAAGGAACCATAAGCTGCAGCATGATCAGGAAAAATAGGATGTTCTGACCGCGGAACGTAAAGCGCGCGAAGGCATATCCTGCCAGGCAAATCGTCGCTAACTGAAAGGCGAGGATGCCAAGCACGATCAGTATTGTGTTGACATAGTATTTTGCAAAAGGGGCAATATCGAGCGCCTGGAAATAGTTGGACAAGGTCGGCTGGCTGCTCCACCACAAGTTGGTGGCACTAAGTGGCTCATTGGGTGAATGGAACGATACAGCAAATGTCCACAGGATGGGGACGGTCCATGCCAAGGCGATAACCCCCAAGACTAGCAGTCCCACGGTGTTGAAGGCAGAGTTTAGGCGGCTTCTATTCATAGGTAGCTCGGCGCTCGGTGGTAATAAAATTGATAACTGTGAAGATCAAAAGAACAACGATCAGGATCACACTCATGGCGCTGGCCCGGCCAATATCCAGATAGCTGAAAAGCGTCTGCCACAAATCAAATAGCAACATACTGGTTGAATTGATCGGTCCGCCGCCGGTCATGATATATATCTGATCAACAGTTTCAAAGGCGTTGATCACAGCGATCGTGGTCACAAACAGTGTTGTGCCCATCAGCAGTGGTAAGGTGATGTAATACGTGGATTGCAGCACGTTGGCGCCATCCAGCTTTGCCGATTCAAAAATATCGTGTGGAAGACCCTGCAACCCGGCCAGAAAGAACACCATGAAGTAGCCGGTCTGCTTCCAGATGCCCAGAATCATCAGCGCTATTAGCGCCAACCTCGGCTCACCAAGCCAGTTCTGGCTGGGAATGTGAAAGAATTCGATGAAGACGTTTAATAATCCATAGTCCGGCGTGTACATGAACAACCAAATGGTGGCGGCGCTAACCATCGGCAGGACAGTCGGGTAGAAGAACGCCAGGCGATAGAGTCCCTGGGCGCGGAACTTGCGGTTGAGTAGCAGCGCCAGCACCAACGCGAGGAACACACTGATCGGTACAGTGACGATCACGTAAATCACTGTGTTCACAAAAACATCCCGGAAACCCGGATCAGAGAATAGCGCTGTAAAGTTTCCGGCCCCGATAAATTTTGGTACCTGCACTGCCTGGTTTTCGGCAAACAGACTGCTGCCGGCCACATGCAGCAGCGGCAACAGAGTAAAGATGACCACAAAGAACAGGGTCGGCGTGATTAATAAATAGGGCAGAGCAGCGGCCCAAAAGCGCGACCGCCACTCTGTAGAGTTGTTGATTTTTGCGTGGAAGTTCACGGCACTACTATTATTATTGACTGAACTGTGAAAGAACCTGGTCTGCCTGTTGTTGAGCAGCTTTGAGTGCATCCGCGATGGTGCTCTTGCCGGTCAGGGCAGCCTGGACGGCGTCGCCTAGGAACTTTTGGATCTGAGCATTGTCATGGGTGGCCAGTTCGGGTCCGGCATATTGGAGGCCGGCAGCCGCAACAGCAGCCTGTGGTACCTTTGCAATATGATCTTTCATAGCTTGGGTATTGTAGGATGATTGGCGCGATGCGACGTAACCAGTATTAATGCTCCAGTCGGCCTGAGTATCAACCGAGGTCATGAATTGGATGAATTTCCACGCCGCAGCCTGGTGATCGGCAGGAATGCCTTTCAACATGTATAAGTTCCCGCCGCCGGTCGGGGCACCATAGCCTTTTTCGCCGACGGGGTAACTGACACCAACGTTAAATTTGGCCTGCTTAAGGATATTGGTCAACGAACCGCTGGAATGCCAAATCATAGCAGCCTTGCCGTTGACAAAATCGTTAGGCATATTGGCCCAAAGCAAAATACCGGGTGGCATTACTTTGTACTTGTTGGGTAGATCAGTGAAGTCCTGAAGGGCCTGGGCTACCTCAGGTGTATCAAAGGTTACCTTGTTGGGGGCCGTAAAAACATTCGATCCACCACCGATAACGAAACATTGAAACAGCCAGTAAGGAATTCCATCCGATGAAATCTCAATACCCCAGGTGCTGCCATCAGGCTTGGTCAGCTTTTGAGCGTCAGTGACCATTTCGGCGTAGTTTGTAGGTCCCTTGTTGTCATCCAATCCAGCAGCCTTGAACATGTCCTTGTTGTAATACAACACCGGAATGGAGCGCTGGAACGGCAGGCTCCAGATGTGGCTCTGATAGTTTGAATTGGCCAGGTAGGCGGGGAAGAAATCAGAGGTGAAAGTATCGCCACCAGCAGCCTTGACGTAATCATCCAGCGGCATGATGGCGTTCGCGTCGACCAGCGAATAGAGGTCCGTTGAGAGCAGCACAGCTACATCTGGGGGTGTACCGCCGCCCTTAATTGTAGTTTGAATCTTGGTGAGGGTATCGCCATAGCCTCCTGAAAGGACAGCGTTCACCTTGATATCGGGGTTGGCCGCTTCGAACTGGGTGATATACCCATCAATTATCTGGGTGATTGGGCCAGCCACGGCAACTGGATAGTAGAAAGTAAGTTCGACTGGTGCGCTGGTCGCTGTAGGCGCCGAAGCGGCGGCGGGCGCTTCTGTCGCAGGTATAGCGGTCGGTTGCGTGGGGGCCGTTGTAACTGCCGGCGCACAGCCACTCAGGGCGCCGAACAGCAGCACTAGGATTATTAAAATCGAAAGCGTAGAAAAACGTTTTTCTTGCATTTTCACTTCTCCTTATCAATTTTGGGAAAAACCCCGGATAGATGGGATGATCAAAAGCCCATTGACGAAAATCGTACACGAGTTACTGAACTTATTTTTATTCTGACTAATTTATTGAGATTGTCCCTAATCCTTTCTCCAATTGGAAAG
>JAKAMM010000220.1 GCA_021812905.1 Chloroflexota bacterium
TTTCCCAGTTCTTTTCACGGTTATTTTCATTCCAGTCGAAGCCAGTGATCTGACTCAGGTCAATCACGAGTGTATATTACCATAATATACAAAAAGCAGACAACCATTTGCTGCTCAAAATCCCAACTCCTTCAAATTCTGTTCCTTGCTCCTCTTTCCCCCTCCCATCAACTCCTTCCAAAACTCCTCGTCATACCGGCGTGAACGGACTGGCAGCGGCATCGGGATACCCCATCCCAGCAACAGGACTTCCTCCTTTGGCTGTAAACGCGCCAGCATACCGCGCAAAGCCTCCCGTCCCGCCAGACCCGAGAGTACGGCGTGGATGTCGTCCTCGTCACCCAGCCAGCCCGAAATGCGCGTCCCCAACTGCGACATGACCTCATCATAAATTTGCGATGGACGCTGGTCAACGATCAACAACGTCACATAATACTTGCGCAGTTCACGCGCGATTGTGGCGAATGTCGTTTGCGCGGCCATCTCACGGTTGAGTAATTTATGCGCTTCCTCCACCACGATCACCAGCGGGCGCGGTTCCACTTTTCCATGCGTGCGGAACTCATTCGTCTTACGCTCCCACGCCGCGCGGATCTTGCGCGTCAGCAAATTCGAGACGAGCAGGTAATCCAGATCGCTTTCGTGTTCGCCATACGAAAGGACGACGTGCCCTCCGTTCTCCAGCGAGTCGATGATGTTCTTCACGCTGTCCGCGGCGGGCTTCTCGACGATATACGGCTTGTCGAACAAACGGCGCATCTTGTCATGCAAGCCCTCAGCCGCCATCACGTTCACGCCGTTTGCATCCGCCCAAGCCGCCACGCTATCGGGATGTGGCACCTTCTTCATCTTGCCTTTTTCATCTTCGATTTCCACCTCATCGCGGTTCATCGCTTTGAAGTGTGCAAACCAATCATGCTTGAACGACCCGTACAATGCGTTCAACGTGGTGGGCGTGGTCTCTTTCAGATTCAATTCGCGCGTGAGCGTTTCAATATCCGCTGTGGATATGTCTCCGGTTGAGATTTCCAAATTAAAGTCAGGGACCTGGCCTCTGATGGTTGCTCCTGATCCCAGGCCAACGATTCTTACCTTCGACTTGAACTTGGTCTTCAATCCCGTCACAGCCTTTTTTGTGTCTGATGCCACATCGTCAAAGCCATACTCGTTGTGCATATCCAGCACCAGCACGGATGCTTTGTTGTAGTGCATTAACCCCGCCAATACGAGCCGCGTCAAAAACGACTTGCCTGTGCCCGTTGCACCGAACACTCCCGATGACCTCTGCACGAATTTATCCATATCAATGCACACGGGATGATTCTGTTCGCGCGTGTACCCGATGACGAAGTTGCCCTTCTCGCCTGCCGCGCCGAAGATCTGTGCGATGTCGCCTTCCGAGGCGAGAAACACTTCCGCGTGGTGCGGCGGGATATTTTTTACAGGCAGTAACTTTGGCTCAGGGTTTAACAGTGCCCACTTGGCGTACTCAGGGCTCGACTCGTCGGGTCCCACTTCGAGCATGAGATTGGGCAGCACTTCGAGATTTGCAAAGAGAGTCTGTCCGTGCAACGCGTTCGAGATGTATGAAGGGAAACGTCCCTCCATTTGCTCGTCCGCAAAGCGTGGGTCTGTCGCACCGAGTTGAATGTCCGTGACGATGCCGTAATAGCGCCAGTTCCCGCTTGCGATAATCACAAACGCCCCCTCCTGCATTTCCTGCGGCGAGACAGTCAGCCTCACGCGGAAATTTTCTTTCAGCCCGCCGCCGACGAGATAACCGATTTTTGTTCGTTGTGTTTCCATAAGAACTCCGTTCCGGATTTTAGATTGTTGATTTTTGATTAAGGTGTGCCCTGGCTGTCTTGATGGATGCAGTGAAGATCGCAACCAGTTCATCTGCTTCCTTCATCAACTCTTTGAGTTTTTCAACAGGAACAATCCCTGCTTCCTGCAACATCTCCATCCAATACAAACATTCGTCTGCCTCTTCCAGAGATATGCCAGCCTTGGCAATAAAGTCCGCTTTGGATCTACCGCGGCACGCGGCTCGATAATTCGCACCCACAGACATTCCCGATCGAAGCAATTGATTTCCAATTGTCCGCGCGGTTTGGCTGCTAGGCAAAGACTCAACCAGTTTGATCACACGTAGCCCGAACTGTTTTGTCCGCTTCTTCAATTCGTTCTCGTTCATCGAAGACTCCAACATTTTCAGTCGATCTAAAATCTGAAATCACAAATCTGAAATTTCTTTCGCGTCCTTCGTGTTTAAATGCCGTTATTAATGACTTTCACCACGTTAGTTAATACGGCGGGCCATAAACTTGAATGCCATAGAATTCCGTGTAACAGGCTGTCGCCCAGAACTTTGGATTATCGCTTGGACGATCAAGCGCCGCCCAATTATCCATCTTCGGAATAGTTACAGATTGCAGGTGTTCTGCGCGTGCCTGCAGGATTTGTGTATCGGCCTCGTCCCATTTTTGAGCGAATGAAATATATGCGTTCTGATTCTGATTCACATAAGCGAGAGTCAATATAGATGCTATTGCAATCATCAAACTGGCGGAAACAAGCAATCCGATCTCCAATTGAACCGACGAGCGAACGCGCCCAGCCAGCCTACTTCCAGTAAGAAAACCTGCATACATCCAAAATGCCACCAGCGCAAAAGCTGCAATACTCAACGTACGCGCAGGCGGCGGCTCGGAATATCCGTATACAGCGGGCGGAATACAAATGAAAGACAGCGCCAACCCGCCGAGAATCTGTGTGGGGATTGTCCAATGTTTTATATTGAGTTGTTCTTTATATCCGGCTCCGGCCCATGCGCTGACCAATACCGCACCAACCAGGGCAGTGATTTTTTGCGGCGAAACAAGAATATCTTGTAGATAAGAAAGATACGCTCCGCTGGAAATTTCCATCCACGGCAAAATGTCCGGAGACGGGGGAAAGGTTGCCTTGCGAAGAGCGTTTCCCGGCGCAAGTGCAATCACGATCACGGAAGCCAACGCACCCAGCGTTGCAGCGGCCAGAAGTTTGAAAGTTGCATCCAGTTTTCTGTCATTTGATAACAAGCGCAAGCCGGTCAGAAAAGCCAGCATCATCAATTGAAGTACTGCATACGTTTCGCTGAATCCGCCGTTTCCAAATGTCAGGAGAAAGGCAAGAACACAAACCCACATAACGACTTTGTCTGATTTCAGGCGCGGCACAATCCATTGAAAGAGAAAAACATAAATGCTTGCGATCACCAAAGGCAGCGAATATGAACGCATCCCGTTCAGCCAGAAATAAGACTGCGCAATATCCGGACTCAACACGATCACGGCCAGCACAAAACTGGTACTGATTGCAATTGCAATGCCCAGGTTTGATGAATGAGGCGTGAGCATTTTTAGGCTGGTATAGATTGCGGCGATTGTTGCAATCAGCCAGATCATTATGGAGATGGGTGGAACCAAGTGGGCACCGTAGGGTCCAAAAGTTTTGATCAGGATCAGCCAATCGAAGGCAAAAGCTGTGTAGCGTCCGCTCCAGGTGATATACCAATACCAGATCGAGCGCAGCAGGCCGAATCTGTTGGCGTAATAAGCGGAGCAATAATCATCCGCCATGAAGCGTGTGTGATTCCCGAGATATGCAAACCCTGCCAGTGCGAGTGTCGCAAAGGCAATGATCGGAAGGGGAAACCAGAATTGTTTTTTCCTAGACATCGAGTTTGTGCCCATTTTGGGATCGCTTCGAGTCAATGACCTCAAACATTTACATCGCTCAACGCGCCGAGCACTGACATCAACGTCGGGTAATCATCTCTCAGCAAAGTAATCACCTCATGCGTCGCTTTCTCCTTCCACGCCTTATCCTCGTGCGCGGCGCTCGCCTGCTGAATATGCGCGGCGATGACTTCGCCAATTGGCAGTTCCTGTGAATTCAGGATATGACGGAAATACCCGAACTTCTCGGTGAACCGTGCCACATCCTTGTCATCGCATAAGTAGATCACATCCAAACTCAGCGGCGGACGCGGCGGCAGAAGATGATAGATCTGCGCATCCTGCTCATACCCCACCGCCAGCACGGACATCTCCACGGGCACAATGCGCCGCTCGCGGTTGTCTTTCATTACCTCATCGCTGACATTGTCGGCTGTCACGAGTTGACGTACCAACCCGTCATCGTCAATGTGAATATCGT
>JAKAMM010000005.1 GCA_021812905.1 Chloroflexota bacterium
GCTGGTCTACGGACAGAACGATCCATCGCTGACGATCCCGCCCATCGAGAACGCCGCATCCATGTCACAGCATTTGCACCAGATCAACCTTGAGAACTCCGGCCACTTCCCGATGATCGACGAGACCGCACGCTTCAATCGCCTGCTGACCGACTTCCTCGCCATTGATTCGGGCATGAGTCCGCGTGAATTGCAAATGAAAGATGAGTGGCGGCGGCGTGTGCGCTAAAGCAGCAATTCTCATTATGTCTTTGCGAGCGCACGTTGCGAAGCAATCTCCTCGCTGAAACAGGGGATTGCTTCGACGGAAGAGCACCGTCTCGCAACGACATGGTTCATATTGAGAATTGTTGGCGCTAAAGGTTGACATGCCGTAAGTTTGGAGTATATTTACAGCCATTCAACCAAATAGAACGGGGAGCCTGCGTACAGGCTGAGAGGAGCGTATCACGCTCGACCCGCAATACCTGATCTGGTTCATACCAGCGGAGGGAACATAGTCTTAACACTGACCATCCTCCGCCGAGGATGGTTTTTTATGTCACGCATTCTCATCTTCGCCAACGGCGACCTGCCCAATCTCGAAAAAGCCCGCGCTTTGATTCGTGCCGATGATTTCATCCTCTGCGCGGATGGCGGCACGCGTCATGCCCTCGCACTCGGATTGACTCCTGACTTTGTCATCGGCGATATGGATTCGGTCACGACAGATGAATTTCAGCAATTGAAAAAACCCGGTGTCGCCATCGAATTATTTCCGCGCGATAAAAACGAAACAGACATGGAATTGGCAATTCAGCGCGCACTCGAAAAACATCCCGAAACGATTTTGATTGTCGCCGCGCTCGGCGGTCGGCTCGACCAGACTCTCGGAAATATTTCCCTGCTCTCCGACTCCCGACTCTCAACCCTCGACTGTCGTCTCGATGATGGAATGGAGGAAGTCTTCTTTTGCCGCGGTCATTCCAAGGTCGAAGGAGGAAGCGGCGATCTGGTCTCGCTGATTCCATGGCATGAAAAAGTCGAAGGAGTCCAAACAAAAAATCTTAAGTGGCCTTTACATACTGAAACGTTGTATCCGGAAAAAACGCGCGGTATCAGCAATGAAATGATCGGCGACAGTGCGAGCATCAGCATTTCATCCGGCTTGCTTCTCGTCATTCATCGCCGTCAAATATAAATCGAAAGGTTCCCATGAAACGCATCCTCTACTTTCTACTCACCATCTTTCTTCTTTCCTCCTGCGCGCCGAAACCATCCGGCCCGCAGACTCTGACCGTGATGACTCACGACTCTTTTGCCGCAACCGATACGGTCATCAAGGCTTTCGAGCAGGCCAACAATGCCAAGGTCACTTTCATCAAAAGCGGCGACGCGGGCGCGGCCTTGAACAAGGCCATCCTTTCCAAAGACGCGCCGCTGGCCGACGTGTTCTACGGCGTGGACAATACATTTTTATCTCGCGCGCTTGAAGCAAATATTTACGAGCCGTACGATTCACCTGCGCTCAAAAATATCCCTGCTGATTTTCAACTGGACACAACTCACCAGGCCCTGCCAGTAGATCAAAGCTATGTGTGTCCCGTCTATGACAAGGCTTATTTTGCATCGCACAACTTGCCCGTGCCCCAGAGTCTTGAAGATCTGACCAAGCCGGAATACAAAGGTTTGATAGCAATGGAAAACCCTGCCACATCGTCTCCGGGTCTCGTTTTCCTGCTTGCCACCATCAAACATTTCGGTGATCCGAATTATCTCGGCTTTTGGAAAAACTTGCGTCAGAACGGCCTCGTGGTTGTGGACGGTTGGGAGACTGCTTACTACACCAACTTTAGCGGCTCGTCTGGCAAGGGGCCTCAGCCCATCGTGATCTCGTATGCGACCGACCCGGCGGCCGAAGTAATGAATGCGCAGACTCCTCCGGCGGATTCCCCGGTCGGTTCCATTCTTGGACCCGATACCTGCTTCCGCCAAATTGAATTTGTCGGCATCCTCAAAGGGACCAAACAACGCGCCCTCGCCGAAAAATTCGTGGACTTCATGCTGGGCGCGCAATTCCAGGCCGACATGCCCGCGCAGATGTACGTGCTTCCGGTCGTACCCAACATCACCCTGCCCGACGCGTTCGCGAAGTACGCGCAGATTCCATCCCAGCCCGCCACGCTTTCTCCCGATGAAATTTCAAAGAATCGCGACGCGTGGATTCAGGCCTGGACTGACGCGGTATTGCATTAATGAATAATTTGTAGGGGCACAGCGTCGCTGTGCCCCTACATAAATCAATGAACTCAATCGTCTCTCGCCGCACGTTGCTTTGGCTCGCGCCGTTGACGTTTCTCGGCGTCTTTTTCTTCTATCCCTTTTTTCGGATCCTTGCTTACAGCTTCAATCTTTCCACGCTGGTTGCGGCCAACCTTCAACTTGCCTTTCAGGTTTTGTTCTTTACTTTTTACCAGGCCATCCTCTCAACTTTTCTCACGCTTCTCATCGGCCTTCCTGCCGCTTATCTCTTCTCGCGATATGACTTTCGCGGCAAATCCCTGCTGCGCGCTCTGACTGCCGTTCCGTTCATGCTTCCAACAGTCGTGGTCGCGGCTGGATTCAGCGCCTTGCTCGGCCCGAATGGTTGGATCAACCTTGGACTTGTAAGACTTGTTGGACTTGTCAGACCTATTTCTTTTATTGGTACACTCGGAGCGATCCTGCTCGCCCACGTTTTCTACAACACTACCATCGTCATTCGCATCGTCGGCAACGCGCTCTCAAGCCTCGACCCGAAACTGGAGCAGGCCGCGCGTTCCCTGGGCGCGGACTCGCGCCGCGTCTGGCTAAATGTGATATTGCCGTTGCTTCGTCCGTCATTGTTCGCATCCTCCCTGCTCGTCTTCCTGTTCGATTTCTCCAGTTTCGGCGTGATCCTTTTGCTGGGCGGTCCGCGCTTTGCCACACTCGAGGTGGAGATTTATATTCAAGCCTTGCAGTTGCTCAATCTTCCGCTGGCCGCCTTGCTTTCGTTGATTCAATTGCTTTGCACACTGGCTTTTTCCATTCTTTATACGCGCACGCTGATTCTCACTTCCGTCCAAACCGCGCCGCGCTCGGCGGAAAGTAACATCCGTAAAGCAAAAACATTTCGCGAAAGGTCTTTTGTACTTGCGTTTTGCGTTTTACTTTTTACGTTTTTTGTTTTACCGATGCTTGCCCTGCCTCTCCGCTCTGTCTCCCGCCTCGATGCCAATCGCGGTGATCGTGCACAAACCCAGATCGGCTTTACCACCGATTACTACACGGAACTATTTATCAACCGCCGCGATTCGATCTTCTACGTCCCACCGATCCAGGCCGCGTTGAATTCGCTTGCCTATGCCAGCGCGACAGTTCTGCTGTCACTTTTGCTTGGCTTTCCTGCCGCGTCCGCGTTGGCGGAGCTTGGCCGCCTCGAAAAGATCCTCGACCCGATTCTTATCCTGCCGCTTGGTGCTTCTGCCGTGACACTTGGCCTAGGCTTCATTATTGCATTTGGCCGCTTGCTCACTTCTCCATGGCTAGTGCCTCTCGCTCATACACTCGTGGCTTTGCCATTCGTCATTCGCGCACTTCAACCCGCGATTGCATCCATCCCTGACCGATTGCGCCAGGCTGCCTCATCTCTCGGCGCGTCACCGTTTCGCGTCTGGCAAAATGTGGATTGGCCGATCCTGCGCCGCGCGACTCTCTCTGCCGCGACTTTCGCATTCACGATCTCGCTCGGTGAGTTTGGCGCGACGTCCCTGCTTTCGCGCCCCGAGTATCCGACCATCCCAATTGCCATCTATCGTTTCCTCTCCCAGCCCGGCGGTTTGAATTATGGTCAGGCCATGGCCATGGCGACACTGCTCATGGCGCTCACGATTGCCAGCATTCTGCTCATTGAAAAACTGCGCCTGCCCGGCACGGGAGAATTCTGATGCTCGAACTGCGCGGCATTTATAAAAGCTATGAAGGCCAGCCGCTTCTGAGCGGCGTCTCGTTCACGCTGGACAAGGCCGAAACGATTTGTTTGCTGGGCGCCTCGGGCAGCGGAAAATCCACGCTGCTGCGGATGATCGCCGGACTCGAATCGCCCGATGCTGGACAAATTCTGTGGAATGGAAATGATCTCGCATCCACGCCACCTCATCTGCGGGATTTTGGGCTGGTCTTCCAGGACTACGCGCTTTTCCCTCACCTCAACGTTTTCGACAACGCGGCCTTCGGCTTGAAAATGAGGAATTGGCCCAGGAATAGAATTCAGGCGCGTGTGGCCGAAGCCCTGGACATTGTCAACTTAAATGTCTTTGGCAATCGCAAAGTCACAGACTTATCCGGCGGCGAACAACAGCGCGTGGCGCTGGCGCGCGCGTTGGCTCCGCGCCCGCGACTCTTGATGTTCGACGAGCCGCTCGGCGCCCTGGATCGGGCCTTGCGCGAAGACCTGCTTAATCAACTGCGCGACATCCTGCATCGTACCGGCATTCCTGCCATTTATGTCACCCACGATCAGGAAGAAGCCTTTACCATCGCAGATCGCGTGTTGCTTTTGCACGCTGGCCAGATTGTGCGCGCAGGGAGTCCCGCCGAGGTGTGGGGCAATCCGGGGTCTGTGTGGGCGGCGGAATTTTTGGGGTTGGGAAATGTAATTGAAGGTTTGAAGGTTGAAGGTTGGAAAGTTGAAACAAAGTTTGGCATCTTCGACGTGAATTGCGGGCACAAGCATCAGGCGGGAGAAAAAATCCATTTGCTGGCGCGCTCGCTTGAGGCTCGTGCTGAGCAAAGTCGAAGCATCCGGGAAGAAGCGAATATAATTCGCGGCCAAGTCAATGATGTCATCTTCCAGCAGGATCGGTTTAAAGTCACGCTGGATAACGGTCTGTATTTTTATTTGGATGATGAGCCGAAGATGGGGGAGGAGCTTGAAATCAGAGTTAAGATAGAATGTCTGGAATGAACGAGCCGATAATTGTCCTGAAGAAAAATATCGCGGGCAAGGTAACCTGGCAATACGAGGGCCGCTTGCTTCGCCGTGAGTCGAACGCGGTCGTGCTCGAAGCGCTCTTCAACCGCCCCGACACGCCTTTCATGGATGTGATCCTGAAAGAGAAGGATCGCTTCGTCGAGACTTTTTATACAGACCATTGGTATAACATTTTCGAAATTTATGATCGCGATCATGGACAGATCAAAGGCTGGTATTGCAATGTCGGGCGTCCGGCTGTAATCGCAGACGGGGTCGTTTCGTATGTTGACCTGGCGTTGGATCTATGGGTTGCGTCAGATGGAAAACAAACGGTGCTGGACGAAGATGAGTTCGATGAATTATCGCTTAATGCAAAAGATCGCGAGATGGCAAGTTCAGCGCTTGCTGAACTGCAAGAGTTGTTTGAATCAAAACGGCTCCCGTGATGAAGCCGTTTTGATTTTTGGTTAGGTGTTATCCACCTTGAAGCGCTTTCAAAATTTGATCTCCGTATTGCCATGCTAAAACGCTAGCCAAGCAACAACAGCACAGAACTACAACGACTACTGCACCGATGATGAGCGGCGTGTTGTTTTTCTTCGGTGCATCTGGCATGGGGGTTGGAACCGGGACGTTCATGTTATCGTTCATCTTCTCTTCTCCTTTTGATGAATACGGAATGAAATTTTGGAGCGTTATAGTTCTCCAAAAGTGAAACCCAAAGATCAGGCTTGCTCTTTGCTTGTGCGGCGCGCCCACCACCACATCAGGAAAATGATCAGGATGGCGACCAGGACGACGATCACGATTGGGACAAGGATGGACAAAAAAGAAATCACCGTGGATGCGACATCTTCTGCAATGCTGACGGGAACATTTCCTGCGCCGCCGGTCGTGGCTGTGACCATTGGGCGGAGCATGCCCGATTTGACTGCGTGCACGCCCCCGGCCACCAGCAATCCGCAAGCCAGCGCAAAGGCGGGACTTATGCCCGTTATAACTTTTGTGCTTGCGGCAAAGACAATTGCTCCGGCGACCGGGCGCACGAAAGTCTGGATCAGATCGTTGAGATGATTGACCGCCGGAATTTTATCAGCCAGCATTTCGATGATGAGCAGGATGCCAAGCAGGATCAAAATCCAGGGGTTGGCAAGTGTGTCAAATGGCGCACTAAGTTTGAACAGATTTGTATAATGCGCCAGCACGCCGACCACCAGCAGAGGAATGTAGGCGTTAAGTCCGGCGCTGGCCGAAAGCCCAAAGGAGGAAAAGATACCCAGCAATATCTGCATGCTCGTCTCCTAGCCTGAAAGTCCGGGGAAACCGCTCCAGGTGTGGGTGAGATTGAAGCGGAAGAGATCGATGCTCAAGATCATGATAAGCGCCATGGTCAAACCAGCCAGCGCAGGCAGCCATAGCTGGCGAACGTGGTCGAAGGCGTTTTCCTGCCGCATGAGCATGACCCACACGATGCTAAAGACCATTGTCAATAGCGCCAGTACACCCAGAGTGCTGACAATCGCGACGGGGTAAAGGACAAAAGGGTTTCCCGTCAGGGCACCGAAATCTATCAGAAGCACGATACCAACCAAAAGTCCAAATTGAGGCCAGCTCAACGCAGGCCTTTCGTCAGGTGTGCGCCAGATGCTTTGGTTATACAATGGGTACAGAACGCTGGCCATGGCGATTCCCATACCGCTTCCAGTGAAGAGTCTCATCGTATTGTCGGTTACGTATAGATTTGGAATTTTATCGAACACACCCGGATATGTGCTCTTCATCAAAGCCAGGTAGGAATTGGAACCATCCACTGCAAAGGAAAGGAAGAAGATGATCAACACGGCCAGGATGCCGCGATTGGGAAGTTTGTTCTTCCTGCGGCTGACGAATATCTGGAAGATCAGCGCGATGGCCGCGGCATTGAACTCGCCCGTGCAACGCGCGCACAAGGGCAGTTGCAGACTGCCGATGTGCAGGGAATGTGAATCGAGACGATGACAGACAGCATAGCCGACCGCGTCCAGCTTGCCCATCAGGCCGGGAGGCGCGATATAGATCCATCCGGCCAGGGCGAAAAGGGCACCCATGGGAACCAGCCATTTGATCAATGTATGAAATGGGGTGGATTGCTTTTCTTTAACCATGCACATCATTATATGGGCATTGTTTGGGAAAAGCAAGAAAGTAATCGTTTGGGGTAAGATTAAAGAGATAGCCCATAAGTAAGGAGGTATCGAGAATGGATCGCATTGGAATCCTGACCGGCGGCGGGGACGCGCCAGGCTTGAATGCCGTCATCCGTGCCGCAGTGAAAACTGCGATCCTTGAATATGGATGTGAAGTATTTGGGATTCGCGATGGATATGATGGATTCTTGGACGAGAAAGGCATTATCCCATTGCGCTTGCAGGATGTGAGCGGGATCTTATCGCGCGGCGGGACCATTCTAGGAGCCGCCAACCGCGGTAATCCTTATGCTCGCAAAATAGTGCGAGACGGCAAGGAAGTCACCATTGACGTATCAGATGAAATTGTAAAAGGCATCCAACGCCTGAAGATGGATGCCCTCCTTGTGGTGGGCGGCGACGGGACTCTGCGGATCGCTCATGAGTTTTATTTAAAAGGTGTGCCGGTTATCGGCGTCCCTAAAACAATTGATAACGATATTGGCGGCACGGATGTGACTTTTGGATTCGATACCGCGCTCAACATCGCCACGGAGGCCATTGACCGTCTGCATACCACGGCTGAAGCTCATCATCGCGTTATGGTCCTGGAATTGATGGGTCGCGAGGCTGGCTTCATCGCTTTGCATGCCGGGGTGGCAGGCGGGGCGGATGTGATCTTGATTCCTGAAATCCCATTTAAATTTGAATCGGTCATTGCAAAAATCCGTCAGCGTGTGGAGCGCGGCAGCCTGTTCAGTATTCTCGCAGTTTCAGAGGGAGCAAAACCATTAGGCGGAACACAAATATTTTCGCGTGGTGGTAATGAAATCTATGTGCCGCGGCTGGGTGGTGTCAGCCAGATAGTGGGAAAGTATGTTGAGAAACAAGGCTTCGAAACTCGCGTCACGGTCCTTGGACATCTCCAGCGCGGCGGAACACCGACCGCCTTTGACCGTTGGCTTGCTACGCGTTATGGCGCCGCTGCCGTCAGGTTGGCTGTAAACGGTGGGTTTGATCGCATGGTGGCCTTGCGGGCAGAGCAGATCACAGACGTTGGTCTTCAAGAAGCGCTGGCCGTTCCGCGGCGGGTGAAGCCAAATGAGGATGGAGTCATTACCGCCCGCGGAATGGGAATTTCGTTTGGAGATGAATAATTTGCATGCATGAGCTGCCCGTCACCCAATCCATCTTGAAGATCGCCCTCGACCATGCGGAAAAGGCCAACGCCAAACGCATCACCGACCTGCATATCGTGATGGGCGAGCTTTCGAGCATGGTGGATGATTCGATCCAGTTTTATTGGGAGATCATTGCCAAGGACACCATCGCCCAGAATGCCACACTGCATTTCCGCCGCGTGCCCGCCGAATTGCAGTGCATGACCTGTTTCACAAAATACAATCCGAGGAACGGGGAACTCGTTTGCCCGCAATGTGGGGGAGTTGGCGCCAAGATCATTGCAGGCGAGGAGTTCTCGCTGGAAGCGATTGATGTAGAATAAATTTTTACGGTTGTCAGAATTGGAGCCGATATGACCCAACGTGTCGCTGTTGTCGAAAATATTTTAAACGCCAATGATCGCCTGGCCGATGAGAACCGTGCCCGCATCGAATCTGCGGGCGTCTTCTCCATCAATATCATGGCCTCGCCTGGCGCGGGCAAGACATCGCTCATCGAGCAGACCCTGCCGCGTCTCAAAGGAAAACTGCGCGTTGCGACCATTGATGGCGATATTGCCACCACGATTGACTCAGATCGCGCTGCCGCGGCAGGCGCACAGGCTGCCATTCAGATCAACACCGGCGGCGACTGTCACCTCGATGCAGTCATGCTGCGCGGCGCGCTCGAACAGCTCGACCTTAGCCAGTTCGACTTGCTCATTGTTGAAAATGTCGGCAATTTGGTTTGTCCGGCTAGTTTCAAACTCGGCACGCACAAATCCGTGCTGGTGGCCTCCGTGCCAGAAGGCGACGACAAGCCTTATAAGTATCCCGGTATGTATCGCGGCGTGGATGCGCTGGTCATCAACAAAATCGACCTGCTGCCCTATGTCCCCTTCAAAATGAATTACTTCGAGCATGGTGTGCAGGCGCTCAATCCCGGCGTCACCACCTTCCCGCTTTCCTGCCGCACAGGCGAAGGCCTCGACGCCTGGGTGGACTGGCTCATTCAAAATTCCACAAAATAAAATGCAAGGTTTGCAGGTTCATATCACGGGCATCGTGCAAGGGGTTGGCTTCCGGCCCTTTGTTTATAACCTTGCCACGCGCCTGAATCTCAAAGGCTGGGTTCGCAATACTTCTGCGGGTGTGGATATCGAAGTGGATGGCGAACAGGAAATTTTGGACACATTCGTCAAAACGTTACGCGACGAAGCTCCGCCGCTCTCCCGCATTGACGAATTGACCGCTTCCTTCCGCGCCGCCAACGGCTTCCGTTCATTTGAAATTGTCCACTCTGAATCAGTGGAGGGCGCCTTCCAGCCCATCTCGCCCGATGTTGCCATCTGTGATGATTGCCTGCGCGAACTCTTCAACCCGTCTGATCGCCGCTATCGTTATCCCTTCATCAACTGCACCAACTGCGGACCGCGCTTCACCATCATCAAGGATATTCCCTATGATCGACCAAAAACAACCATGGCAGGATTCGCGTTATGTCCCGACTGCGAACGCGAATATACCGACCCAACGAATCGCAGATTCCACGCACAGCCAGTTGCCTGTCCGGCGTGTGGGCCGTCTGTTTGGTTGGAAAGTTGGAAAGTTGGAAAGTTGGAAAGTTCGAGCGATGGCGATACCGCTATTATAGAGACGCGGCGGCTTTTAACAAATGGGAAGATTGTTGCGATAAAAGGCCTGGGCGGATTTCACCTCGCCTGTGATGCGACCAATGCTCAATCTGTCATCGAACTTCGCAATCGCAAACTGCGCGTGGACAAACCTTTCGCATTGATGATGTCTAATATTGAAATGGTCGAGAAGCATTGCTTTGTGAGCGACGCTGAACGCGAGTTGCTATCCTCCACGGCCAGACCGATTGTTCTATTGCGCCGCAAACCTGAGTCCAACATTGCCCGTGAGGTTGCGCCGAAACAGGATTGGCTCGGTGTGATGTTGCCGTACACACCGCTGCATTACCTGCTGTTGGACCCTAGACCGTTGATTGTAGACGGTAACGAAATTGTCCACCGTTCACCGTCCACCGTCCTTGTCATGACCAGCGGTAATCTTAGCGAAGAACCCATCGCAACAGGCAATGACGAAGCCCGTGAAAGACTATCCAGGCTGGCTGACGCGTTTTTGATGCACAACCGCGATATTCATATTCGCTGTGACGATTCGGTGGCGAGGGTTTTTGCGGATTACGAATTACGCGCTACAAATGGTCTCGATACGGCGGCAGGTTTTGATATGCAAGATACGCTACTCAACCAACGCCGCCTACTCGACCACCGAAAAGTTATTTACCCAATTCGCCGTTCACGCGGATATTCTCCATTCCCTGTAAAACTACCTTTTGACGTTCCGCAAATTTTGGCGGCAGGTTCGGAATTAAAAAATACATTTTGCATCACCAATAAAAATTATGCTTTCCTGAGCCATCATATCGGCGACATGGAAAATTACGAAACGCTGCAATCCTTCGAGCAGGGCGTGGAACATTTCGAGAAATTATTCCGCGTCAAACCTGAAGCCATTGCGTATGACATGCATCCGAATTATCTGGCAACACGCTATGCAATGGAACGTGCCGAGCGTGAAAATATCCCGACCTTTGCAGTTCAACACCACCACGCGCACGTTGCGTCTTGCATGGCCGAGCATGGATTGACTGAATCTATAATCGGTGTGTCTTTCGATGGCACGGGCTACGGCGAAGATGGCGCGATCTGGGGCGGGGAATTTCTGGTCGCCGATTACAAAAATTATCAGCGCGCCGCGCATCTTGAATATTTCCCGTTGCCGGGCGGTGATGCGGCCATCAAGAAGCCGGCTCGCACGGCGCTGGCTTTGCTTTGGTCGCTTGGCATGGAATGGGATGAACGGCTTGAATCGGTAAAAGAATTTTGCGCAGATGATCGAACCATTTTGCGGACGCAGCTTGAGAAAAAGATCAATACACCGCAGACTTCCAGCATGGGCCGTCTGTTCGACGCGGCTGCGGCGCTGGCGGGCGTGAGACAAAAAGTCAATTACGAGGGGCAGGCCGCCATCGAGTTCGAGGCGTTGGCGGATTCGGCCGAGATGGAGATGTACCTGTTCGGACAGAATCAGGCCGAAGTCCAGGTAAGAGGCGTTGTAGAAGCGTTGGTCAAAGATGTGCTGGCAGGAGTTTCCATCCCGAAAATTTCGGCGCGCTTCCATAATGGTCTGGCAGAGTCGGTGCGGGAAACGGTCAAGAAAATCAGTGGGGAAACGGGGATTCGATCAGTCGTTTTGTCTGGCGGAGTCTGGCAGAATCTCACCTTATTAGGACGAACTTTGTCACTATTGAAGAATGATGATTTCAAAGTATATATACATCGAGAGGTGCCGACGAATGATGGCGGGCTCTCGTTGGGACAAGCCGCAATCGCGGCATCCAGATTGAGAGGTTGAAATGTGTTTAGGTGTACCTGGAAAAATCGTTGAGATCAATGAGAAGGCCGGGTTGAAGATAGCCAAAGTGGATTTCGGCGGAATCTTCCGTGAGGCTTGCCTCGATTATGTGCCCGAAGCGCAGGTGGGAGACTACTGCTTGATCCACGTGGGTTTTGCGATCAGCTTGTTGAGTGAATCGGAAGCAATGGAGACACTGGATTTGCTGAGGCAGATCGGCAGCGTTGAGGAAGATTTGGGGCCAAGGACAGCGCCATGAAGTACGTCAGCGAGTATCGTAATGCGGTGCTGGTGAAGGGCGTGATCGAAGAGATCCGCCGCGCCGTGACGCGTCCGTGGACGATGATGGAAATCTGCGGCGGGCAGACGCACGCCATCGTTCGGCACGGGATCGATCAGCTGCTCCCGCCTGAGATCGAGCTGGTGCACGGGCCGGGCTGTCCCGTTTGTGTGACGCCGCTGGAACTGATCGACAAGGCGCTGGCAATTGCATCCCGCCCGGATGTGATCTTCTGCTCGTACGGCGACATGCTGCGCGTGCCCGGTTCACATCACGACTTATTCTCGGTCAAGGCTCAAGGCGGGGATGTGCGCGTGGTCTATTCGCCGCTGGATGCAGTTGCTCTCGCAGAGAAAAACCCAGACAAGCAGGTGGTTTTCTTTGCGATTGGATTCGAGACGACTGCGCCGCCGAACGTGATGAGCGTGCTGCAGGCGCAGCGACTCGGCTTGAAGAACTTTTCCATTTTGGTTTCGCATGTGCGCGTGCCGCCTGCCATCAGCGCCATTTTGGATTCGCCGCATAATCGCGTGCAGGGATTTTTATTGGCGGGACATGTCAATGCGGTGATGGGTTATCACGAATATCCGCCGCTGGCGGAGAAGTTCCAGACCCCGATGGTGGTGACAGGCTTTGAGCCGCTCGACATCGTGCAGGGAATTTTGAAGACGGTGCAATTGCTCGAAGCAGGCCAGGTGGAAGTTGCAAACGCCTATCAGCGTGCTGTGACTTTTGAAGGGCTGAAACCTGCCCAGGCGGCGATCCACAAGGTCTTCATGGAATGTGACCGCAAATGGCGCGGCATTGGAATGATTCCCATGAGTGGCTGGTGTTTGCGGCCCGAGTTTGATGACTTCAACGCCGAGAAGCGTTTCGATGTGGGAACGATTCAGTCGGAAGAATCTCCGCTTTGTATCGCGGGACAGATCCTGCAGGGATTGAAAAAGCCATTCGATTGTCCTGCCTTTGGAAAGGAATGCACAACTGAAAATCCGCTCGGTGCAACGATGGTCTCATCTGAGGGCGCGTGCGCGGCGTATTACCGGTACGGACGCGTTGAGTTGAAGGGTCAAAGTGTGACATCATGAGCGACGAAACTGTCAACATCGAAGGCGCAGTGTGTGCGCCGCCGCTTCCGCATAATGAGCAAATCGTGATGGGACACGGCGCGGGCGGACGCATGAGTCATCAGTTGATTCAGAAAGCCTTTTTGCCTGCGTTCCAGAATCCCGCTTTGCAGGCGGGAGATGACGCAGCGCTGGTCGAGCCTGGCTTGCGTCAAAAGCTGTCCATCAGCACGGACTCGCATGTGGTCTGGCCGTTGTTCTTCCCCGGAGGGGACATCGGCAAACTGGCCGTATGTGGCACGGTCAATGATGTGGCGATGCTGGGCGCAAAGCCGTTATATCTGACGGCGGGCTTTATTCTCGAAGAAGGTCTTCAAATGGACACGCTCCAGCGCGTGATCGAGTCCATGAGACAGGCTGCCGAGGAAGCAGGCGTGCAGATCGTGGCGGGCGATACCAAGGTTGTGCAAAAGGGCAAAGCGGATGGACTCTACATTACCACGGCGGGCGTGGGCGTGGTGCGCGATGGGGTCAGTGTCAGTGGTGCAAACGCCAAACCTGGCGACGCCGTTATTTTGTCCGGCACGATCGGTGATCACGGCATTGCAGTGCTTGGCGCGCGCGGCGAACTGGGATTCCAATCCAGCTTGCAAAGCGATGTGGCTCCGCTCAATCACTTGATTGAAGCCATGCTGGATGTGAGCAATAACATCCACGTGCTGCGCGATCCCACGCGCGGCGGACTGGCAACCACGCTCAACGAGATCGCTGCTCAATCCCAGGTCAATGTTGTGTTGAACGAACAGGCCATTCCCGTTCATCCCGAAGTCAACGCGGCGTGTGAGATGCTGGGCTTCGATCCCCTGTATGTGGCGAACGAAGGCAAACTGGTCGCATTCGTGGCGCGAGAAGACGCGGAGAAAGTTCTTGCCGCCATGCAGAAGACCCGCTGCGGCGAAGGGGCGGTCATCATCGGCGAAGTGACCGCCGAACCTAAAGGACGCGTCCTGCTCAAGACCGCGCTCGGCAGCACCCGTGTGGTGGATATGCTGGCAGGCGAGATGCTGCCGAGGATTTGTTGATTCCGAACAAATGGAGATTGACGACGGAGTTGCTGCCTGGGAGAAGTACGCAGTGAAAAGAAAACAAAGATCCTCTAGAATTAAACCAGAGTGCCATCCGAAAGGATGGCACTCGTGGGCGCTGTGGCTTCCCGAAGGTGCAGGTGAACTTCCTGCCTGTTACTTGAGGAGGGATGCCACAGCGCTGGGTTTGATACTACTATCCATGTTAGACATCACCTCCTCCTTTCATTAGGATGGCTTTGAGTTGTTGATCCGCCCTGAACAATACCGAGAGTATCACATAGCTTGAATTGGATGTCAATAGGCGTATTTAGGCGTATTTATCTGCCATTAATTTGCAATGCCACTGTTTGAACACGAAAAAACATGATAGCCTTTGAGAGACTCCGAAAGCGCCACTCTGCTATCCTGCGGGAAATTTGTTGAGGAGATGATCGATGAAGAAAAACCCGAACCTGCTCTGGATCATTACCATTGCTCTTGGCTGGCTGTTTGATTTTCTCTTTTGGAAGAGACCCGCCGGAATCAACTTCACGATCTTTACCTTATTGTGTCTCGCGGGCGGCTTCTTCCTTTTGTGGAGGGATGAAAAGCACGCGGCACGCGGGACCCTGTGGCTGATTCCGCTCATCTTGTTTTTCGACGCTGTGACCTTTATCCGAGCTGAACCGCTGACGATTTTGCTGGCCGCAGTGTTCACACTCTTTCTGATGGCAGTCGTTGCCATGACCTACCTCGGCGGACGCTGGTTCATGTACAGCCTCTCGGATTATGTTTCCGGCTTTTTCAAATTAATAGCCAGCATGATGGCGAGGCCGTTGACTTTCAATGCTGAAATAAAACGCGAACAAGCCGAGAATGGGACGACTATGCCGAAACGAAATCTTTGGCCGGTGGTACGCGGCATCGTCATCTCATTGCCTGTGCTGGCAATCTTCGCCGCCCTGTTGGCCTCCGCCGACGCCATCTTCAGCCAGCAACTCGACGTGTTCATAAAACTCTTCAAGCTGGAGAACTTGCCCGAATACATTTTCCGGTTTATCTACATTCTCATCGGCGCGTATTTGCTGGCTGGAGTCTTTCTCCACGCCGCCACACAAAGCAAGGACGAGAAACTGATTGGCGAAGATAAACCGCTGATTAGTCAACTGCTTGGCTTTACCGAGTCCGCGATTGTGCTGGGCAGTGTGACCGTTTTGTTTGTAGCCTTTGTCTTCATCCAGTTCCGATATTTCTTCGGCGGTCAGTCCAACATTCACATCGACGGCTACACCTACTCTGAATACGCACGGCGCGGATTTGGCGAGTTGGTGGCAGTCGCCTTCTTCAGCTTGCTCATGATCCTCGGACTGGGCGCGATTACCCGTCGAGAGAATGAAGCGCAGCGCCGTGCTTATTCTGGATTGAACGTCGCCATCGTCGTGTTAGTCATGGTTATGCTCGTGTCAGCTTATCAGCGCCTGAATCTCTATGAGGCCGCTTATGGCTTTTCCCGCCTGCGGACTTATACCCACGTGGCGCTCATCTGGATTGGACTTTTGCTTGGCGCAGTTGTTGTGTTGGAGATCCTGCGGCGTGAGCGTGTCTTTGCTTTTGCGATGTTGATCGCATCTTTAGGTTTTGCAGCTTCGTTGAGCGTGATGAACGTGGATGGTTTCATCGTGAAACAAAATGTAGCCCGTGCCATGCAAGGCGATGGATTGGATGTGCCGTATTTGGTTTCGCTTTCAAGCGATACAGTGCCTGTTTTGGTAGGTGAATTTAAAGATCAATCGTTGCCGGGTTTGACTCATGATGCTGTTGGAGCAGTTTTGGTCTGCCGCCTACATTTTCCTTCAACCGATTTGGATAAAGATTGGCGCTCATTCACTTTATCCAAATGGATGGAGAAGAATGCGCTAAAAAGTATTCAGGATGATTTGAGCGGCTATCGGGTTACCAAGCCCGAGGGGCTTCTGCAAATGACCACTCCGGGTAACGTGTTCTATAAATGTTATCAAAATCAGTATTAAGATTAACCAAAAGTGCGCCTTTCGGCGCACTTCACTTTTATAATCTCAATCATAATAGGAGCTAATTATGCAAACTTATTCTTTTCGCTTGAAACCCGGACAGGATTTGTTCGATGAGATCGAATCTTTTGTGGCCGAGAAAAAAATCTCGGCAGGTTGTGTGCTTTCTTCAGTTGGAAGCTTGACTCACGCTACTTTGCGTCTCGCCAACCGCGAATTTTATACAGAATATGAAGGCCACTTCGAGATCGTTTCGTTGAATGGAACTGTCTCGACGAATGGTTCGCATTTGCATGTTTCAATTTCGGATGGCGACGGAAAAACCATCGGCGGGCATCTCGTGCCGGGCTGCAAGATTTATACAACAGCCGAGATGGTCATCGCTGGTTTTGATGATGTGGTTTACAAACGGGAATTTGCGGAAGATTCGGGGTATGAGGAGCTGACGATTTATAAATAGTAGGGGCGGATCGCGATCCGCCCCTACTATTTCTTCAACGCCGCTAAAAATTCTTCCTGGTTGCGGACAGTTTCCGTTAATCCCATCCGCTGGCCGAGGCGGGTGAGTTGCGGCGGGTCAACGTATGTTTGCGCCAGCACATCGCCCTTCCCCAAAACTTCGTTGGCCGGACCATCCAGTAAAATCTTTCCCTTGGAAAGCGCAACCACCCGTTCAAAATTCTCCGCGCAAAAATCAATATCGTGCGTGATCGTAATGACCGTTTTGCCGCGCTTCTTTAGTTCCGCCACAACGTGTGCAATGCGCCCCACACTCAACGCATCCTGCCCGGTGGTTGGTTCATCAAAAACAAGGATGTCCGTATCCATCGAAATGATAGAGGCCAGCGCAACCATCTTGCGCCAGGTGGGGGACAGGTCGTAAGGGTTGGTTCCGGTCTTGTCGCTTAATTTGGTCAGAGCCAGCGCGTCTTTTACAAGCGCGTCTATTTTTTCGGCAGAATAACCCAGATTGCGCGGCCCGAAGGCAACTTCAATACCGACATTGCTTGAGAACAATTGCTCATCGGGATTCTGGAAGACGTAACCAACGCGCGCCGCGAGTTTCGCCACTGCGACTTTCTTTGTGTCCCAATCACCGATCAGCACGCACCCGGAAGTGGGTTGCAACAACCCGTTCAGATGCTTGACGAGAGTTGTTTTCCCGGAACCGTTCTGCCCGACCATGGCGACTTGCTCGCCGGAATCGATGGTCATCGAAATGCCGCACAGGGCTTCCACCCCGCCGGGGTATGTGTAATGCAAATCCTTGATTTCGATTTTCATCGTTATCGCTCCCCTCTCTCTTTGGGAGAGGGTCGCGAAGCAGGGGTGAGGTTAAATCCATCCACGGCTTCCTGCAACGTGACTGGCAGATGCAGATGCTTGGGCCACAGATCGTATTTCAAAGCTTCACGCGCAGTCGACGTATAACGCGAAATCCCGAAGCCATTTTCCGAAAGCAGACGCGACGTAAGCACATCGGCGGGCGTTCCCTGCAAAAGAATTCTTCCGTCTTTGAGAGCCACCACGCGGTCAGCGAACTCGGCGATCCATTCGATTTTGTGTTCGGCCATGATCACGGTCATACCGCGTGCGGCCATCTGGCGGATCACGCCAAAGACTTCGCGCGTGCCGATCGGGTCCATTTGCGAGGTCGGTTCGTCGAGGACGAGCAATTTCGGTTGCATGACCAGGATCGAGGTCAGCGCGACGCGTTGCTGTTGTCCGCCGGAAAGGGAATAGGGCGAACGGTCAGCCAAATCGCGGATGCCGGTCATGGTCAAGGCCTGATCGACGCGTTGATTCATTTCGTCGCGCGGCACGCCCTGATTTTCCAATCCAAACGCGATCTCTTCGAAGACGGTATATTTCGCGCCGCTGATCTGGTTGAACGGGTTCTGGAAAGCCAGCCCGACGTTTCGCACCCACTCGTTGAGGGCAGATGATTTCAAATCAACACCCGCAACTTCAACTTTGCCTTCCAGCTCGCCTTTGAAGAAATGCGGGATGAACCCAGCCAGCGTGTAACACAGCGTGGACTTGCCTGCGCCGTTCGGGCCGATGATGGCGACGAACTCGCCTTCCTTCACCTCCAAATTGATGTTGGAAAGGACGGGCGCTTCGGTGAGCGGATACTTATAGGTGACATTCTGAAGATTTACGATAGCCATATACGGGCCGCAATCACGGCAATGACGAGCAGGATGAGGAACCAGCGGAATATTTTATCGAAGCCGGTGTCCGGTATTTCCCGCAGGGATGTCTTGACCCTGGTGGATGTGAAGCCGCGCGCTTCGATGGCGATGGCGCGTTCTTCTACTTCGACCAGCGAACCGAACACCAGCGGCCCAACCAGCGGCACAAGCGCGCCGATGCGTTTGAGGTAACTGCCCTGTGTATCCAATCCCCGTGAACGCTGCGCGGCAATGATGGTCTGGGCTTTGGCTTGCATCTGTGGGATGATCTGGATGGTTGAAATAATGACGTATGCAAACTGGCTGGGCAGGCCGCGGCGGGTCAGGTCGCTCATCAAATCGCTGGGGTGGGTGGTGAGCAAAAGAATTGTAAATGAAGAAACCATCACGAAAATGCGTGAGGCGTTGGCAAAAGCAAAGGCCAAGCTCTCCGAAGTAATATCAAAGAACCAGAATTTGAAAATTGCTTTTGTGCCGATGGGCTGGAAAAAGGCTTGCATCAAAAAGAGAAATCCTGCCGCGGGCAGGATCAGGCGGAATGCTGCGCTGAAATATTCGCGATGAACTTTTCCAAGAATGCTAAGAGGAATAATTGCAACTAGAAATAATATCTGAGGCGCCCAATACCAGGGGCTGAAAAAGGCAATGAAAATCAATCCGAAAGCCAGCGTTAGCTTGGTCAGCGGATTGAGGCGATGTAGGAAGTTATCGCGTTTGACGTAAAAAGAAAGTCGTTCGTGCATTTGTGATTGGCCTCCCTTCCTTTACGGGAAGGGAGGCCTAGTTAATGATTATTGGGTGAGTATCTTGGTCAACACAAAAGCAGCAATCA
>JAKAMM010000221.1 GCA_021812905.1 Chloroflexota bacterium
AAGGAAGGCGCCAAGGTAGACCCGAACAATGCCGAGCTGTGGGCCAAGCTGGCGCGCATTCAAGTCTATTCTTCTGCGCTGCTTATCACGGACGCCGAACAATCGGCCCGTTTAAAAGATGCGCTCGCGTCTGCCCGGCAGGCCGTTAGCCTCGCGCCTGATGACAGCGCGGCTCATGCGGTTCTGGCCTTTGCGCTTGACTGGAACGCCAATCCGCTTTTGGTCAGCGACAAGGATGTTCAGGATTATTTGCTTCAAGCCGGACAGGAAGCCCAGCGCGCCCAGCAATTGGATAATACCAACACGCAAGCCATGGCTTTTTATGCCGAGATACTCATCGACCAGCAAAATTGGACTCAGGCCGAGACTCTCATCCAGCAGGCCATCAGTCGCGACCCAACATCAATGGACGTTCACCGCGTTTATGCCTATGTGCTCGAGACATTGGGCGAATACAATCAGGCGATCCAGGAATATGACAAGGCGATTGCCATTACGCCTAACATGACATCCCTCTATTTACGGGCCGGAGCAAATTACCGCCGCCTGGGGCTTGCAAGCCTGAACTCGGATACGCAGAACCAATTGTTCGAAAAATCCCTGGAATATTTCGCTGAGGCCGCCAAGATCAACCAACAACTGGGAGTGAACGACCCGACGCCCTATCTTTCGATCGCGAAGACCTATTCGCAGATGGGCGAATATTTTTCAGCCGCACGCAATGCGCAGAAAGCATTGGATTTCAAACCGGATAGCGCCGATATTTATGGACAACTGGGTATTATCTTCTTCAAGAATCGTAATTATGAAGGCTCTATTCCGGTCTTAAAATGTGCGGTCAGAGGTTGCACAGCATTGGAAAGCTGCCAGGCTCGCTATGAAAGGGATTGTAATACGGCCAATGGGGAGGTGAGCGTTGCGGTGAACGCTTTGCCGCTCTCGGCGAGCAGCATAGATTATTATTATGTTTATTTCTCGGTGTTGGCGGCGCTTGGACCGCGCGATCCGACATATTGTCCACAGGCGCAAACCATAATAACTGACATCGAAACCAAAGGTAGTGATATTCTGGCGAAACGCCTGGATATTGTCAAGAGTATTGCAGTCGCTCAACAGGAGTGTTCAGCGTCAACGCAAGTCCCGCCCGTTGTGGGCACACCGCTTTCCGTCACGCCTGGAACCGAATTGCCTACATCCACGTTGGATTTGAATTTGTTCGGTACGGCCACACCGTATGCGACGCCATAATTGGTTTTGGTATCCAGCTTCTGTTTTCCGCGTCAGAACTTTGTTAGAGTTTACATATCCATCTTGACGGGAACTTGTGAATTCGGTATCATAGTGTTAGCACTCAGGATAAGAGAGTGCTAATTTCGTGCTTATCCAAAATAATACTTTTCAGGAGGTCGAATTATGGCAAGCAAGCTCAAGCTCAAACCTTTGGGCGGACGGGTAATCGTTGAACCGATCGAACAGGAAGAGATGACCGCTGGCGGAATCATCCTGCCCGAAACCGCCAAAGAGAAACCGCAGGAAGGCAAGATCCTGGCGGCAGGTCCCGGAGATCGCGATGATAAAGGTCAGCGCGTTCCCATGGATCTGAAAGTCGGCGATAAAGTGTTGTTCGCCAAGTATTCCGGCACCGAGATCAAGATGGATGGCAGGAAACTGCTCATCATGCGTGAGAGCGACATCTTGGCTGTGGTCGTAGGCTAAGGAGATATTAAACCATGTCAGCAAAACAACTTGTATTTTCTGAAGAAGCGCGCCGTAAGCTTAGGACCGGCATGAATGTCGTCGCCAACGCGGTCGGCGCAACTCTCGGCCCGAAGGGCCGCAATGTAGGCGTGGACCGCAAGTTCGGTTCCCCAACCATTACACATGACGGCGTTTCAGTGGCAAAAGAAATCGAACTCGAAGATCCGTTCGAGAACATGGGTGCCCAGCTTCTCAAGGAAGCCGCGACCAAGACCAACGACATCGCCGGCGACGGCACAACCACCTCGACGGTGCTGGCGCATGCCATTGTTAACGAAGGTCTCAAGGCTCTCGAAGCTGGGTACAACCCGATGTTGGTCAAGCATGGCATTCAGCAGGCCACCGAAACCGTTGTGGAAGAACTCCGCAAGATGGCCGTCAAGATCGATACCCGCGAAGAGATTGCCTCTGTTGCCACAAACTCGGCCGCCGACACTCACGTGGGTGAACTGATTGCCGACGTGATGGACAAAGTCGGCAAGGATGGGGTCATCACCGTCGAAGAGTCCAAGTCAATGGCTGATGAGACCGAATTCGTCGAAGGCATGCAGTTCGACCGTGGTTATCTTTCGGCCTACTTCATCACCAGTACCGACAAGATGGAAGCCATCATCGCGGATGCCTATGTTCTGATCAATGAGAAGAAGATTTCCGCCGCGCAGGATATCGTCCCGCTGTTGGAAAAACTCGTCCAGCTTGGCAAGCGCGAACTCGTCATCATCGCTGAAGATATTGATGGTGAGGCCCTGGCCACGCTCGTATTGAACAAACTGCGCGGTATGCTCAATGTGTTGGCTGTCAAGGCCCCTGGCTTTGGCGACCGCCGCAAGGCCATGCTGCAGGATATTGCCACTCTCACCGGCGGAACCGTCATCTCCGAAGAGACCGGCCGCAAACTCGAAACCGCCACCATTGCCGATCTTGGCCGCGCTGAGAAGGTCGTCTCCGACAAGGAGAACACCACCATCATCAACGGCAAGGGCAAGAAGAGCGAGATCGAAGGCCGCATCAAGGAAATTCGCGCTGAGATCGAAAAAAGCACCAGCGATTACGACAAGGAAAAACTTCAAGAACGTCTTGCCAAGTTGAGCGGCGGCGTTGCGATCATCCGTGTTGGCGCGGCAACTGAGACCGAGATGAAGGAAAAGAAGCATCGTGTCGAAGATGCCCTCTCTGCGGCCCGCGCGGCTGTCGAAGAAGGCATCGTCCCCGGCGGCGAAATTTCCCTCATCAACGCCTCCAATAAACTCGATAAAATGGCGAAGGCCACTGAAGACGAAGAAATTCGGGTCGGCATCAACATCGTCAAGAAGGCGCTCGAAGCCCCCATTCGCAAACTCGCTTCCAATGCCGGTCAGGATGGTTCCGTCATCATTGACACCGTCCGCCGCAAAGCTGCGGAATTGAAGAATAAGAACATTGGCTTCAACGTTCTCACCAACGAGTACACCGACATGATCGAAGCCGGCATTATTGACCCGGTCAAGGTTGTGCGCGGCGCGCTCGAGAACGCGGCCTCCATCGCGGCCATGATCCTGACCACGGATGTGCTCATCACCGACCTCCCTGAGAAGGATAAGCCCGCTCCTCAGATGCCGCCCGGTGGCATGGATTACTAAACCGAATGACCCGTGTAGGGGCACAGTGTTGCTGTGCCCCTACAATTTTAAATTGGTATAATCTGGACGATGTTTTTTCACCGCACCCGTACAATTCTGATTCAATTAACTTTGATCCTGGCCCTTGGCCTTTCTGCCTGCGGTTCTTTGTTCGGGACCAAAGCTACGCCTACACCCCTCGGGCCGACCGCTACGCCCGTGCCTCCGACCGCCACCCCCGAACCGATGGCTCTTACCGTCAACGGGGAAGGGATCACTGTCACCGAGTTCAAGGCAGAGCTGGCGCGATATAAATCTGCACAGGCTGCTCTTGGGAAAACTGCCCGCGACACAGACGCAAGCAAAGCTGTCATCGAAGATTTGATCGCGCAGGTTTTGCTGGCGCAGGGCGCAAAGGCCGCGGGCTTCGATCTATCGGAATCCGCTTTACAGTCCCGCGTGGATGCGCTGACAACTCAATTGGGCGGCGCGGGCAAATTATCCGCCTGGGAGTCTGGTCATGGCTACACTGACAAATCCTTCCATGTAGCATTGAAGCGCTCTACGGAAGCGGCCTGGATGCGGGACAAAATCGTGAGCGCGGTTCCAACCACAGCCGATCAAGTCCACGCGCAACAGATTTTGCTTTTCAATTCCGGCGATGCAAATGCGGCGCTTGCTCAATTGAAAGGCGGCGCTGATTTCAATGCGCTTGCTGTACAATACGATCCAACCACACATGGTGATTTGGGCTGGTTCCCGAAAGGGTATCTGCTTGACCAAAAGATCGAGGATGCCGCGTTTAGTTTGCAAGCCGGCC
>JAKAMM010000222.1 GCA_021812905.1 Chloroflexota bacterium
TTTCTTCACTTGCGGTTTTGGTTTGGAACTCATACCTTACTCCTTTTGATTTTGGAGTGCGGGAGCTTGCTCCCGCATTTCCGAAGCGAGCTTCGGGACTCCAGATGGAAAAATAAAAACAGCCCTCCGAGAAGGAGGGCTGTTTTGGTTGACTTATGCGTGTGCTTTAGCGCACCGTTGCGTTTACTGCGTCATCCAAACGAAAAGCTCCCAACCTTCTCTGGGAAGTGGGTTGCGGACGACGGGTACGCGGCAGTGCAAATGCTGTAAACATATTGGGCGGTATTTTACTCGAAAAGTGAAATGAGTCAATGATTTTGCCGCACCAATTTTGTAATTGATATGTCACTGCGAGTGATGGTTGAGTAGCCCGTGTTCGTCGGGCGTATCGAAACCAGAGCGAAGCAGTTCCCTGCTGTTAGGGGATTGCTTCGTCGCCAAAAACGCTCCTCGCAATGACATATTTCAAGTCGAATATTTCGTCGTCCGTGGCTGTGCTCTGTTAAGCTTTTTCCATCGCCTGCCTCAATACATAATCAACCATCTTCTCCGGGATGTTCACACCGGTAGTTGTGATGCTGTTGCGAAATTCCATCGTGTGATTGATCTCGTTGATGGTGAGTCCGTTACCAGTCTCGAAAAGATCGAGCGCCAGCAATCCGCCGCCGATGGCGTGTGCAGCACGGCGACACAATTCAGCGATCTCATCCGTCACCGGGCAGTTCGATGCGACTCCGCCGCGCGCGGTGTTGGTAATCCAATTTTCGGATGAACGGTAAATGGCGCAGATCGGTTCTTCGCCGATCACAAACGCGCGGATGTCGCGCCCCGGCTTGTTGATGTATTCCTGAATGTAAAAGACCTGATGGTTGACTCCGAGCGTAGCCTTGTGTTCGATCAGTGACTCCGCCGTGGAGCGGTTATCCACTTTTGCGAGCAGACGTCCCCACGAACCGACCACCGGCTTGAGCACGCACGGATAGCCAATCGCCTCGACCGCCGCCAGAGCGGATTCTTCGTCGAAGGCCATCAGTACTCTGGGAGTTGGGATTCCTTCCCGCGTCAAAATCTGGCTGGTGACGTATTTGTCGCCGCAGCGTTCGGCCACCATTGACGAGTTGACCACACGCAAGCCGTTGGCTTCGAAGATGCGCGAGATGTAAAGTCCACGCGAATAAGAGATGGAACGTTCAAAGACAACATCCACTTCATCCGGGAGTTTTGCAATATCGAAGAAGCGCTCGCCGTCCATGATGCGGACGACTTCCACGTTCGGGCGGCTGCCCAATTCTTCGAGCAATAATTTTTCCTCCGTCCGCAGACGGGTCATCAGAAAACCAACACGAGTCATGAATTATTCCTTTCGTAACTTTCCTGGAGCGACAAAATGATCTGTTTTGTCATCTGTTCAGTTGTCAACGTGCCGCCCATATCTTCAGTGACGTTGTTGCGAGCGATGCAATCGCTGACCGCATTCCGCAGACGCACGGCATTTTCAGTCTCACCGAGATAATCAAGCATCATGGCTGATGCAAGAATCGTCGCAGTGGGATTTGCCTTGCCCGTGTCAACCAAAGTCGGCGCGCTGCCGTGGACTGGCTCGAAGACCGCCGCGTCCGCGCCGATATTTCCAGACGCCGCGACGCCGAGTCCGCCGACGAACATGCAGGCTTCGTCGCTGAGAATATCGCCGAATAGATTCGTAGTGACGATGACTTCAAACTGCTCTGGTGCGCGGACAAGTTCCATCGCACAAGTATCCACAAGCATTTCATTCATCGTAATATCAGGATAATCTTTCGCAACTTCAAATGCTACCGAACGAAACAGTCCGCAGGTTTGGCGCAGGACATTGGCCTTATGAACAACGTGGACAGTTTTGCGTCCAGTCTGTCGAGCCATGTCAAATGCTTTGCGGATGATTCTCTCAGAGCCTTTGCGCGTGATAACTCTTTCAGTGATGGCGCGATTACCATCATCTTCCACGCGTTCGACGCCAGAGTAGAGTCCCTCGGTATTCTCGCGGACGATGAGCAGGTCAATGCCCGCGCGTGAAGACGGGTGGGGGATGGAGCGGGTTGGCCGCAGGTTGGCGTACAAATCCAGCGATTGGCGCATCCGCACGACGGGCGAAAAATAATTCGGGATGTTCGGCGGAGTTGTTACTGCGCCAAACAAAGCCGCGTCAGCGCCGCGAATTTTCTGTATGGTTGAATCAGGTAGCGGCGAGCCCGAGCGTTGATATTCTCCGTAGCCGATGCCGCATTCCACAAAGTCCCAATGAAGCGGAAGCGCCGTCAACACGTCTCGCGCGCTTGCGATCACTTTGGGGCCGATGCCATCGCCAGGGAGTAAACAAATTTTATACATAGATTCTCCATTCTCATGTCATTGCGAGACCGGTGTTCTTCCGTCGAAACAATCTCCACTCTTGCGCGGGGATTGCTTCGGCAAAAAACGCCTCGCAATGACATTTAGTCAAGCAATTCCTGAATATCATGCTCTTTCAAAAAGTTGACGATGCCGCCCGCATCCGCGATCTTCAAGACAAAATCGGGCAGGGCGCGCGCTTGATAGGTGTGGCCCTTCGTGATGTTGGTGATCTGCCCGCTGGCGAGATCGACATCCACTTCGTCGCCCTCGTCAATGTCAGCAACCGCTTCGGGACATTCAAGAATCGGCAGGCCGATGTTGATGGCGTTGCGAAAAAAGATGCGCGCATACGACGGCGCGATGATGCACTTTGCCTGCGAGCCTTTGATCGCAATCGGCGCATGTTCGCGCGAAGAGCCGCATCCAAAATTCTGTCCGCCCACGATCACGTCGCCAGGCTTTACATTTTTTGCATACTCAGGCTTGATCTCGCAGAAAACATTCTTCGCAAGTTCAAGCGGATCGATCGTGATATTGAAACGGCCGGGGATGATCTCGTCCGTGTTCAGGTTTTCTCCAAACGTCCAGGCTTTGCCCATGAGGTTCTCCTTTTGTGTTTATGTCATTGCGAGGCGGTGTTCTTCCGCCGAAGCAATCTCCTCTCAACTTGGGGATTGCTTCGCCAAAGAACGGCTCGCAATGACGTGCTATGCCAAATATCCACGCGGATCAGTGATGCGACCCGTCAACGCAGTGGCGGCAGCAGTGGCCGGGCTGGCAAGATAAATCTCTGCCAGCGGGCTGCCCATGCGTCCGATGAAATTTCGATTCATTGTTGTCAACGCGCGTTCGCCCGCCGCAAGGATTCCGCCGTGACGTCCGATGCACGCGCCGCAGCCCGTGCCCGTCACAGTGCAGCCCGCCTCCATCAGGATTTCGATCAGGCCGTTCTTCATCGCCTTTTTGTAAATGCGTTCGCTGGCGGGCGTGACGATCACGCGCGTAAACGGATTCACCTTTTTGCCTTTGAGCATGTTCGCCACGATCTCGATATCTTCATAGCGCGCGTTCGTGCACGTGCCGATGTAAACCTCGTTCACTTCCAGACCCTCGACCTGTTCCAGCGGTTTGACATGATCCACATCTGGATGACAGGAAACTTGCGGTGACAACGCGGACACATCAATTTCGACGACGCGCTCATAACGCGGATTCACTGGGCCAAACGCTTCAAACGGACCCTTGGCCGGGGTCTCGCCTTCGAGGTAGTTGATCGTCACCTCGTCCGCTTCGATGAGGCCGCATTTCGCGCCGATTTCCGTGGACATGTTTGGAAAGACAATGCGTTCATTCATCGGCAGGTTCTTAATGTACTCGCCGCCAAATTCCACCGAGCGATATGTGCCGCCGTCCATGCCGAGCAAACCTGCAATGTAGATCATCACGTCCTTGGCATAGACTCCAGGTTGGGCTTTGCCCGTCAATTCAATGCGGATCGTCTCAGGGACTTTGAACCAGCATTTGCCCGTCACCCATGCCACGCCGATTTCCGTCGAGCCGAGTCCCGCGCCAAAGGCGCCCAACGCGCCGTACGTGTTCGAGTGCGAGTCCGCACCGACGACGATTGCGCCAGGCGTGATATATCCTTCCTCGATCATCACTTGATGGCACACACCTTGTTTGTAAAAGTGCGGAAGTTCCTGCTCTTTGACAAACTCAATGATCTTCTTGTGATTCTCAGCCGCCAAAACATTCGGGGCAGGGTAGGCGTGATCAAAGTGCAGCACGATTCGATTT
>JAKAMM010000223.1 GCA_021812905.1 Chloroflexota bacterium
GAGCCGCGTGAGGTCCTGACCGGTGCGGCGGTCGTCCTCCTGATCTTCGGCGCACTGGCGATGATCGGGATGCTTTATCCGATTGCTCCATAGAATCAAAAGTGAAATAAAAAAGTCCTGCCCTCAAGACAGGACTTTTTTATGCCAACAAAGGCTAGAGGTTTTTTCTTCCGCTGCGTGGATCGAACGCGTCGCGTAGACCATCGCCCAGCAGGTTGATGCACAAAATGGTGAAAACGATGAACATGCTGGGGAAGACCCACATCCACCAGACACCCCGCAAGATAAAGGATTGGGCTTGGTCCATCATGTTGCCCCAGGTAGCGGTTGGGGGTTGGACGCCGAGTCCCAAAAATGAAACGTAGGCTTCAGTGAGAATGGCACTGGCAAGACCGAGCGTGGCAGCTACGATAATGGCGCCCAGTGTGTTGGGCACCAAGTGGCTGAAGAATATCCGTGGGGAGTTGGCCCCAAGCGCTTTGGCGGCTGAGATGTAATCCAGTTCTTTTAGTGAGAGCACATTGGCCCGCACGATACGCGCCAGATACATCCATGAAGTCAGGCCGATGACTAGAATGACAATGCCAACACTGCCGCTAAAAGTTCGGCCCAGGAAGGTGATGGTTGGAATATCCCTGCCAAGGAATTTTGCCAGAACAATAAGCAGAAACAGGGAAGGAATGGCCAACATGGCTTCAGTGACGCGCATAAGGACCGCATCCACCCAGCCCCCAAAGTAGGCGGCTGTAGCGCCAACCACTGTGCCGAGAGAAACGGCCAACACTACTGCCAAAAGACCAATGAAAAGCGATATCTGACCACCATAAATGATGCGATAAAATACATCGCGCCCAGTGCTATCCGTGCCAAATGGATGTCTAGGTGCTGGTGAGAGCAAACGAACCATCAAATCGCCAGTGTTGGCAGATTTTTCAGGCACCATGATCGAGCCGACGATGATAAAGATGACCAACAGGATGATCCCAATTCCACCGATCACAGCCAGGCGATGCTTGCGGAATCGCCGCCAGGCAAGTTGAAGGGGTGTCAAAGCAAGATCAGATATCTCAGTGCTTTTTAGATCAAGGGCAGGGGCAGAAGTATTATCAGCAGCCATAGAATCAACCCAATTGAATACGAGGATCAATCAATGTGTAAGCCATGTCAACAACAATCGTGAAAAATACCACGGCAGATGAAGTGACCAGGAGCACGCCGAGCACCACCGGATAATCGCCGCGTTGGGCATACTCCCAAAACAGGCGTCCCATGCCTGGCCAGGCAAAGATCGACTCGGTTACCAGCGCTCCGCCCAAAAGAAATGGAATATCGAGGCCAACGACTGTAACAAACGGCAGAATCGCATTTCGCAGGGCGTGTTTAAAAAGCACCGTACGTTGACTCAGGCCTTTGGCATGAGCAGTGCGGACATAGTCCATGCCCAGAACTTCCAGGATACTTGAGCGCAGATAACGTGAATATCCGGCAGTCGTAATGGTAACCAAACAGAAAACCGGCAATACGAGATGACGAGCCATCGCCACTGGGTCCTTGGGATCCCAAATATCAGCCCCGGTGGGCAGATAAGGCAATCCCCAAGCCTTGAATTGCACTGCAAAGATCTCGATGCAGCCCAAGGCAATGAAAAAGATTGGCATGGAAAACCCGATAAACGAGAAAGACGTAATCAGATTATCGGTAAGTGAATATTGTCTGACAGAAGATACGATTGCGAGAACTAGCGAGATGAGAACAGTGAAGATTTCCGCCGTGCCCATCAGCACCAAAGTCATCGGCATGCGCTGCTGAATCATCAAGATCACAGGCTGGTGGGAGAAAAACGAACTACCCAGATCTCCCTGCAAAGCCAGACCCAGCCATTTAAAGTATTGAATGGGAATGGGTTGATCTAGCCCCAGGCGCTGGCGAATGGCTTGGCGATCTGCCTCCGTCATGTTCGGCCTGTTCGCATACTCCGCCATTGGGTCAGATGAAAGCCGCGTCAAGATAAAACACAGCATCGTAATAATGAACAGGATTAAAAGAGCCTGTATAAGCCGGCGCCCAAAATAAGACCACATGGCCACTCCTTTCAAGGTGCATACTTCTGTTGATCATTCCAGTTGAAAGACGTGTCTGAATTTTGGGATACTTCTTGACAGCCAGTTGGTTGGCCGGTAGTCCAAAATTGAACACTCCTACAACGATAGGTGCCTTTCTTTCTTCCTAAAGGCATTCAGCCTGTGGCACCCTTAGGTGCCACAGGCTGCGTCTAACTACCTTCTTAAGCTTACTTTACATCCCACTGCAACACGGCGCTCGGGCACGCGAAATAGCAATAGGCGGAAGTCTTCGTGAATAGGAAACGATCCGTATATCCTGAGACATTGCCACGTGCATACAAGGGGACGACCAGCACCTGATCGTACATGTATTTCTCAAGTGCATCGAAGGCAGTCTTGCGCGCAACAGGATCGCTGACACGTGTGGCTGCAACCAGTGTTTCCATCGTGCCAGTCTGGTCGCAGTAGTGATAGCTGTTGTTGCCGCCCTTGTCCACCGCGTTGGGAACGCCAGCGCAAGTCAAGGTGTCTCCGGTGTCTGGGTCCGGATAGTAACCGGTGGTATAGATAGCGAGGTCCCAGTTCTTGCCGGTCTGCAGGTCAGCACCTTCAGTGTATGAGCCGAAGTACGTGCCAGCGGGGGTCGGGTGGGGCTTAAGCTCGACGCCAATCTTGGTGAACATATCACGTAAGGCGTTCATGGTGTCGACACGCACCTGCTTCGTGGTGGTCTCGATATTAAGCGAGAACTTGGCCTGCACGGTGGTTCCATCTGGGTACTTGCAGGTGCCAGCGCGAATGCCATCGGCACCCTTGGGATAACCAGCAGTATCTAACAACTGGTTGGCCTGAGCAGTATCGTACGGATAGGGCGTCAGGGACTTGTTCTCCCACGGCGAGTTCGGGAACAGCGTAGCAGGCACGGTCACGGCACCGTACAGCAGGGTCTTGGCAATCGTGTCACGATCGGTGGCCAGCATAATGGCCTTGCGAACATTCACATCCTGGAAGGGGCAGAATCCGTTCACATCGCTTTGGCCGACCATGTTGCCCTTCGCGTCCTTGATGACGCTCTTTTTCAGGCTGAGATTGAAGAACATGTGCTCGAAGCTGGGTGTGTTGTCCACGCGCACATGGACGGCCGGCTCCAAAGCCTTGATCGTCGGGACATCCGATTCTGTGAAGTCGGGGTTCATATCCACGTCACCGGTCTTCAGAGCGGCCAATGCGGTCTCTGGATCGGGCACGAACTTGATGTTGATCTGATCGATCTTGGGCTTGTCACCGTACCAGTTGGGATTGGGGACAAGGCTCATGTGATCACCGGCGACCCATTCTTTGATCATGTAGGGGCCTGCCGCGATCTTGGGTTGGTGGATCTCAGGGTTCTTCTCCAGGCCGGTCTGCCCTCGTAGGGCATGCTCTGGCAGAAGGCCGCCGCTGATTCCCTGAGCGCCCACGGCGAAGATCAACTGCCAGGCGGGATAAAGCGAAGAGAAGTGGAGCACTGCGGTAGTGTCATCGGGGGTATCAATGCTGGTGATTTTATCGAATCCCGAGCGGCTGATGACGGCGTTCTTGGGATCCATCTGCGACTGCCAGGTGAAGAGTACATCCTTCGAGGTAATCGGCTCGCCGTCGGACCATTTGAGGCCTTTCTTCAGATGCCAGGTAATCGTCAGGCCATCCGCGGAAAGACCGCCGTTCGCCACCGTGGGAACTTCGGCTGCGAGTTCAGGCACAAACGTGTCCGTGTTGTCCCATGTGCCGAGGTTCGCGTTCACAAGCTGGTCGAGCCAGGCCGCATAGGTCATATTGCTATATTCGAGTCTGATGTTGTCGGGCTCTTGTGAGTAAGCGATGGTGACAACCTTGGGAGCCGCAGCAGTGGGAGCTACAGTTGGTGCTTCAGTAGCAGCCGGAGCGGAAGTAGATGGAGCGGCAGTCGGGGTCGACGAGCCGCAGGCAGAAAGAACAAAGCTGGCGAGGATGAGCACGGCCAGTAAAGCGTACAGTTTCTTATTCACAGTTTTCTCCTCCTACAGAGAATTTTTAGGATTGGATGCGACATAGGGAAAAGCAGTAAGTGGCA